>NZ_JRNX01000279.1 GCF_000786645.1 Halobacillus sp. BBL2006 | reverse complement strand
TGTTCACCCTGAGCGAAACGAACAGCTCATCAAAGAACCGGATTTACTTTATGAGTTTGTCAGTAATGGAGCATTTACTCAATTAACGGCTGGCAGTATCTGCGGTCATTACGGGAAAGAGTTTAAGAAGTTCTCGTATGAATTAATGGATGCGAATTTGGTCCATCTGATTTCGTGTGATGCTCACAACACGACAAAGCGAGGCTTTTGTTTGACGGAGGCTTATGCGGAAGTGAGAAAAGAGTACGGGTTAGACATGGTTTACTTGTTGTCTGAGAATGCAGAAGCGGTTGTAGAAGGGGAAATGATCGATTCGTTAGTCCCTGAAAAGGTGAAGCGATCGAAGTTGTTTGGGCTATTCCGTAAGTAGTTAACGTTTATTCCTATATTTTTAACGGGAAATTATGAAAACCCCCGGCCATGGTAGCTTTCTTAAAAGTGTACCTTGTCCGGGGGTTTATCGATTTTATAAAAATTCACCTTAAAACTGCCATTCCTTCTTTAATTTAATTTCAATCTATAATCATGTCGATAAAAAGGATTAATGATCACTTAATTAGAAAAGGAATCGAAAAAATGTCTTGTGATAGATGGCCAAACTCCTTACACTTGTTCATAGAATGCTGGATCTTAGAAAGAAGGAGATGTAGAGTTGGAAAAGGCTCAAAAGAAGAAACAGGATAAACGATTTACGATTGCTAATCGCGAAGCCTTCATTGGAGTCGGCTTAGCTTTATTCAATTTTATTTGGTGGTTTGCCTTCGCCTACGGCCTTGGCGACCGATCACCTGAAAACTATACATACGTCTTTGGTCTTCCCGCCTGGTTCTTTTACAGCTGTGTGCTCGGCTTCATTGTGATGATTTTACTCGTCATTTTCGTGGTGAAAGTTTGGTTTGTCGAAGTACCTTTTGATGATGAAGAGGGTGAACAGTCATGAATATAAGTGTTGTTCTTACTCTGTTCATTTTCCTTGTCGTCATTTTCCTTGTTGGTTTTTGGTCTAGCAAGTCATTAAAGAACACGTCTGAAGATTCTTTTCTGCAAGAGTATTTTCTTGGAGGGCGTCAGCTTGGTGGATTCATCCTTGCGATGACGATGATTGCCACGTATGGGAGTGCCAGCAGTTTTATTGGTGGTCCCGGAGTTGCGTATAATCAAGGGCTTGGCTGGGTGCTTTTGTCTATGTCACAGGTGGCAACCGGTTACTTTGTGTTAATGATCCTTGGGAAGAAGTTTGCCATTATGGCCCGCTGGTACAAAGCGGTCACGTTAATCGATTACTTAAAAGGCCGGTACCAAAGCAAGTGGGTCGTGTTGACGGCAGCATTCAGTATTATTGTATTTCTATTCTCAGCCATGGCGGCCCAATGGGTGGGCGGTGCCAGGCTGATTGAGTCACTGACAGGCCTGAATTATACGACGGCACTATCCATTTTTGCGGTATCGGTCCTTGTCTATGTCATTATCGGTGGATTCAGAGCGGTTGCTTTAACGGATACTGTTCAGGGAGTGGTCATGTTTGGCGGAACACTCATCCTGTTAATTGCGACCATCATCGCTGGTGGAGGAATTGGGAATATCATGTCCGATTTAACGGTTGAGAATCCCAACTTAATTACTCCATATGGCGCAGATGGAGGCTTAACCCCAACCTATGTATCTTCCTTCTGGATTCTTGTTGGTGTCGCCGTCGTCGGTTTGCCGCAAGTGACGGTTCGTGCGATGTCCTATAAAAATTCACGCTCGATGCACCGGGCGCTGATTATCGGAACGATTGTTGTCGGATTTATTATGCTGAACATGCACTTAATCGGGGTTTTCGCCCGCTCTATTTTACCAGGTATTGAAGTGGGAGATAAAGTGATGCCGATGATCGCTCAAGAGGTTCTGCCACCTTGGCTGGCTGGGATCGTACTCGCCGCTCCCATGGCCGCGATCATGTCAACAGTAGACTCTCTACTGCTGCTTGTCAGTTCTGCGGTTGTGAAGGATGTTTATTTGAATTACATCAAGCCGGGTGCCTCAAACGCGACCGTGAAGAGAATGAGTTTCGGTGTTACCACGATTCTTGGGGTTCTAGTCTTTTTGATGGCTCTGAGTCCGCCGGATTTACTGATATGGCTCAATTTGTTCGCTTTTGGGGGTCTTGAAGCCACCTTTATTTGGCCAGTTGTTTTAGGGCTTTATTGGGAATCAGGGAATAAATATGGTGCGTTAGCTTCTATGGTGGTTGGTATTGTCTCTTATATCATTGTGGATCAGTTTTACCCTAATTTACTAGGGATGCATAATGTGGTCATGCCGATTATTTTATCTTTTATTGCTTTTGTAACAGTGAGTCTTTTAACAAAGTCATGGGTCAATGATCAGTCAATGACTCAAGAAAAGTTAGAAGGCAGTGTCTATTAATGCTATAACCTCCCTTAGAATGCAGTTTCATCACCCAAAGTTTTGCGACCTTCCCATTGGTTTTTGCAGATTCAGTAGCTAAAAGAGGTCATGGGAATGGTTTCAACTACTCTGCCTAAAAGTCCCAAGACAATTAACAGCTAACCGTCATCTGTACGGTCCACACTATCCCTTTGTGAGAACTAGAGAGCGAATGTACACAGCATATAATGGTATCGGTGCTTTGTTATGCCTATTCTAGCTAACTCATTGATCTGGCTGTTAAATCCGAATCGAGTAGATAAGTTCGCTTAAAAACGGCTGGATCTCCAATGCTGTATTAGCGCATGTTGGTCATTGCTTATTTAGATATCATTTGAATTAATCAACTGTTTAAAATTTAATTTAATAAAGGAAAAGGGCCAATTACGATAAACTTGTCATGGGAAAATCCCATGGCAAGTTTTTTTTGATTGAGAGTTTCTTTTAACAAAAGTCATAAACGATTTTTTGAAGTTGGAAATATTACAACTAGAACTTTTTTCTGATCCTCTAGTAGTGAACCTTTGCAATAGCCGAAATCTAGTTAATAATCTTTTTTTTCTGAAAAATT
This sequence comes from Halobacillus sp. BBL2006, assembly GCF_000786645.1. Lineage (GTDB taxonomy): Bacteria > Bacillota > Bacilli > Bacillales > Halobacillaceae > Halobacillus. The sequence continues at coordinate 8,736 of NZ_JRNX01000279.1, read as the reverse complement.
ACTGGAAAAATGATATCGCTTACGTTATTATGATAAGTAACTTAGACAGATTGTATACAATCTATGAATACAATGGTGGGTTAGATAATGACAAACAGAAAAAATAATGAAGCATTAGCGTATGAACAGGTGAAAAGAGCGATCATGTTAAAAAAACTGGTTGGAGGTCAACGGGTTACAGAGGACTGGGTCAGTAAAGAACTGAAGATGAGCAGGACACCTATACGTGCTGCGTTCAAGCGTTTAGAGAATGAAGGTTTGATTCAATTAGTTCCTAACAAGGGGGCGATCGTGTATAACCCTTCCGATAAAGAATTGGAGGATGTGTTTAACCTTCGCGTTGTATTGGAGAAATATGCTGCAGAATTAGCATTAGTCAATATGAGGGACGAGGACGTAGTTTATATGGAGAATCTTCTGAAGAGAGAAAAAGAAGCTTATAAAGCAAAAGATTTTGAAGCATTCATGGAAGTGAATGGGCTTATCCATTCTTATCCGGCAGAAATCTCAGGCAACAATTATTTATTACAAGAAATTAAAACTCTTAACCAATGGACAGATGGCTATTTAATTCTAAAGGACGATTTTTATATTACTCCGTTTAAAGATGTGAAGTCCATACCAGAGCATACTCGAGTGGTTGATGCGTTCAAAAAGAAAGATGTTGATGCCATGGGCCAGGCAATAGAGGATCACTTGTTATCTACGCTGAAGGATTTGTCAGATCGACCATCCATCTTTAATTAACTAGGGAGGTACACAAATGACGTCACACTCATCCATCAAAACGAATTTACCAGGACCGGTTGCCGGCGATCTATTAGAAAGAAGACATAACATAGTCCCTGATGCTGTCAGTTACGGAATTCCTACATTCGCCGAAAAAGCAGAGGGCGCAAAAGTTACGGATGTTGATGGGAATACCTTTATTGATTTTGCAGGGGCAATTGGAACCATTAATGTAGGGCATTGCCACCAAAAGGTAAAAGATGCACTTCATGATCAAGTAGAAAAGTTCATTCATACGGGCTTCAATGTCATGATGTATGAGCCTTATATTGCCTTAGCTGAAAGGTTGGCTGAACTTGCTCCTGGGGATCATGACAAAAAAGTACTCTTACAAAATAGTGGAGCGGAAGCGGTGGAAAACGCCGTTAAGGTTGCTCGAAAGTACACAGGGAGGCAAGGTATTGTCACTTTTGCAAACGCTTTCCACGGACGCACCCTCATGACCATGTCCATGACCAGTAAGGTGAAACCGTATAAATTTGAATTTGGTCCATTTGCTCCTGAAGTATATAAGGCGCCTTTCCCATATGTCTATCGCCGTCCTAAGGAGATGAGTGAAGATGCCTATATCGATTACATGATTGAACAATTCAGCTATTTTCTAATTAGTGAAGTAGCTCCTGAAACAATCGCAGCCGTTGTGATGGAGCCTGTTCAGGGAGAAGGCGGCTTCATCGTACCAGACAGGAGGTTTGTACAAGCAGTAAGAAATCTGTGTGAACAACATGGAATTCTGTTTATTGCAGATGAAATTCAAACAGGGTTCGGCCGTACTGGGAGCTATTTTGCCTCCGAGCACTTCGATATTGTCCCTGATATCATTACGGTCTCTAAGTCTTTAGGAGCCGGTACTCCGATTAGTGGTGTTATTGGCAGAAGAGAAGTTATGGATGCTGCCAACGCTGGGGAGTTGGGTGGAACATACAGTGGAAATCCTTTGGCATGTCGTGCAGCGCTTGCTGCTATTGACATCATTGAGGAGGAAAGATTAAACTCCCGCGCCAATGCTATCGGACAGCGAGTAAAAGGGGTTTTCTATCAGCTTGCAGAAGAGCTGGATTGTATAGGGGATGTGCGAGGATTAGGTGCTATGGTTGCCGTGGAAGTGGTAAGCGATAAAGAAAATAAGACACCAGATAAACCACTTGCCGGTAAGATTATTTCAGATGCTCAGCAAAATGGATTGTTGATCCTTGGTGCAGGAGTCTACGGAAATGTCATTCGTTTCTTAATGCCGCTTGTCATCAGTGATGAAGAATTGGATGAAGGATTGTCTATTCTTGAGAAATCCTTTCGTACCATCTTAGAAAAAGCAGCTGACTAAATTGTTATTATGGAAGGTTCTTTAAATATTGGAGAGAGGTGATTTAACAATGAACGATTTTATTACCCGTTACAGTTATGGTGGAGATGAATTCATCTTCGTCGAAATGAGTGAAGACATGAATCTCGAAGTAAACTTTCAAGCCATGGCGATCACTGAAAAGCTGAAAAAGAAAAACATTCCAGGCGTACTGGACATCTGTCCTTCCAATGCCTCTTATATGGTCCGTTACAATCCAGATGAATTAGCAGCGAATGACTTGATTAACGAGTTGAAACAACTGGAGAGCTCTGTCGAAAATCTTGATGATGTTGTGATCAACTCACGCTTAGTAGATGTACCAGTACTATTTGAAGACCCATGGACACATGAAGCAGTTATGCAGTTTCGGGATCGTCACCAGGATCCGGAATCAACAGATATTGAATATGCGGCCAGAATAAATGGCTATGATTCCAAAGGTGAATTCATTGATGCGATTACAGGTTCTCCGTTTCTCGTATCAATGATCGGCTTTGTACCAGGTTTGCCATTCTGTTTCCAAATTGTTCCTCGCGAAAAGCAAATTGAAGTACCAAAATATGTTCGTCCACGAACTTTTACACCAGAAAGATGCTTCGGTTTTGGGGGAGGATTCTCCGTTATTTACCCGGTTCAAGGTGCTGGTGGCTACCAGATGTTTGGTATATCAGCAACACCAGTATTTGATAAAGAACAAAAGCTTCCGGATTTTCAGGAATCAATGGTTTTCCCGCGTCAAGGAGATATTTTCCGGTACCGATCTGTTTCAAGAGACGAATATGACGCAATACGGGAACAGGTGGAAGCTGGGACATTTGAATATAGGAAAAAGGAATTCCAATTCAAACCTGATGATGTGTTAAAAGACCCGGATGCATTTTCTCAAAAGGTTTTGAGGAGGTTATATAATGATTAAGGTAATAAAGCCAGGGTTGCAGACGACAGTACAGGATGATGGAAGGATAGGTTACTACGAGACAGGGATGCCTCCATCTGGCGCATTAGACCAATATTCTTATGGAATTGCGAACCTGCTTGTAGGCAATGATAAAGGTGCAGCCTGTTTGGAAATTACTATGATGGGGCCTGAACTTGCTTTTGAAAAGGATAGCACTATCGCCATTACTGGAGGGACCATCCCGCCAAAAATTAATGGAGAAGACGTCCCAATGTGGGAAACTCTTGAAGTCAAGGAAGGCGACGTATTGTCTTTTGATTTTGTAAAACAAGGAGCAAGAGCTTATTTGGCGGTCGCTGGAGGTATTGACGTCCCCGTCATCATGGACTCTAGATCTACTTATACACTGTGTGGAATTGGAGGTTATGAGGGAAGGGCATTGGAAGCAGATGATTCCTTGTCAATTGGAAACATGAAAGAAAGAGACATTAAGATAGGTACTTCTGTTCCAGAACAATATGTCCCTCAATTTACAACCAAACACGACATCCGCATTATTATCGGTTTGTGCAGCTATCGACTAACCGAAGAAAGCAAACAGCGTTTTCTTGATTTAGAGTGGACTGTAACGCCAGAGGCTAACCGTGTGGGTTACCGGTTAAAAGGAGAGCGGTTGGACTTTGTTCCACGTGAGCAGCCGTTTGGTGCAGGCAGCAACCCTTCCAATGTTGTCGATCTCGGGTACCCTATCGGTTCCATTCAAATACCGGATGGCGTGGAACCCATAGCCCTATTGAATGATGCCGTTACAGGTGGGGGCTATGCTACTGTTGCCACGATCATCAGTACAGACTTGAATCGGATTGCCCAAGCCAAGACGAATGAAAAGATCAAATTCGTTTCTGTCACGCTTGATGAAGCACTGGAAGCACGTAAAGAGACTAAGCAAAATTTAGAAGAGATCAGAAATTTGATCCAATCCAATTAAAAAGGAGCAATTAATTATGAGTGAGATCGTATCCCCGTTACCAGGAGTATTTTATCGTAGACCAGCACCAGAAAAACCACTGTATGTCGAGGAAGGGAAAGCTGTTAAAGCTGGAGATGCCGTAGGCCTTGTGGAAGTTATGAAAAGCTTCCAAGAAATTAAGGCTGAAGCTGACGGAGTCATTAAAAGTATCAAAGTAGAAGATGGCGATGTGGTAGAAGCTGGCCAAGTCATTGCAGAACTAGAATAACTTCGAAATTGGGGAGTGGAGATATGCCTTATTTTAATAAAATTCTAATTGCTAATCGTGGAGAGATTGCACGTCGTATCATTCGGACATGTAACCGACTGGGGATTGAGACTGTTGCTGTGTACTCCGATGCAGACGAAGATACACCATTTGTGAGAGAAGCGAGCGAAGCCTATTCGATCGGTCCCTCACAGGCTTCCAAAAGTTATTTGGACATAAATAAGATTCTGGACGTTGCAAAGAAATCGGGAGCAGAAGCCGTCCATCCTGGCTATGGATTCTTATCTGAAAATGCTAAATTTGCAAAAAGCTGTCAAGAAGCTGGAATTACCTTTATTGGGCCGGATGCCGACAAGATCGAATTAATGGGAGATAAAATTGAAGCCCGCCGTCATATGAAAAAGGCAGGGGTTCCGGTCGTTCCAGGCTGGGATGGGCAATTGGATTCTGTTGAACACGCCAAAGAGATTGCAGATGATCTCGGCTATCCACTTATGTTAAAAGCAAGTGCTGGGGGCGGTGGAATCGGAATGCACGTTGTTCAAAATGAAGCAGAGTTAGAGAAATCCTTTTCTTCTGCTAAACAGACCGCCGGTTCATCTTTTGGAGATGACACTGTCTTTCTGGAAAGATTTATTTCTAAAGCCCGTCACATTGAGGTACAAGTCATTGCAGACAATGAAGGAAATACATTGCACTTATTCGAACGGGAATGTTCCATTCAGCGCAGAAATCAAAAAGTGGTAGAAGAGAGTCCTTCACCATTCTTGGATGAAAAACTACGCGGACAGCTTTGTGAAAGCGCAGTCAAAGGTGTCAAGGAAATCGGATATACAAACGCAGGTACAATGGAATTCATTTTTGATAATGACACAGGGGAGTATTATTTTCTTGAAATGAACACCCGTCTTCAAGTGGAACACCCGGTTACAGAAGGAATTACTGGATTGGACCTTGTTGAGCTGCAACTAAGAATAGCTGCAAATCAACCTTTAAATATTTCTCAGGATGAGGTTACAAAGAGTGGATATGCCATTGAAGCCCGTCTTTATGCTGAAGACCCTGAGACGTATTTTCCTTCTCCGGGTAAGCTGAAAACATTCAAGCTGCCGGAAGAATTAGGGCGGTTTGACGTTGCCTATGAGGAAGGGAACACGGTGTCCCCATTTTACGATCCAATGGTTGGGAAAATTATCGTTCATGGCAAGGATAGAAATGAAGTATTTGATAGGCTAGAAGAGATTATTGATCAGACAGAAATAGAAGGAATAAAAACAAATATCTCTCTCTTCAAAGAATTATTGAATGAATCGGATTTCAGGGAAGGGAAATACACAACGGATTACTTGCAGACTAGGAAAAAAGGAAAGGAGGAAGCTAAATGAAGGTAGATTTGAATTGCGATATGGGAGAAAGCTTTGGTTTGTATCAGTTAGGCAATGACGAAGGAATGATGCCTTATATTACTTCAGCCAATATTGCTTGCGGATATCATGCGGGCGATCCCACTATTATGAGGAAGACAATAGAACTTGCGAAGGAACACAACGTCCAAATCGGTGCACATCCAGCTTTTCCTGATTTAATGGGATTTGGTCGCAGGCATATGAACTGTACGGCTTCTGAAATAAAAGACTATGTTCTCTATCAATTAGGGGCTTTACGAGAGTTCGCTCGGGCCAATGGGGTCCCTATCGCCCATTGCAAACCCCACGGCGCGCTATATATGATGGCTATGGAAGACGAAAAGATAGCAAAAGCCATTCTTGAAGGGATCGCAAAAACGGATGACAATATGATCGTATTTGCCATGAATAATTCCGCCGTCGTTGAAGTTGGAGAGAAAATGGGCGTTCGTGTCGCTAAAGAGACCTACTCAGACCGTGAACATACTGAAACAGGATCCATCATCATGACCCGTAAAGGTTCAGAAATAGGCGATTATGATGCAATGGCAGACCGCGTCGTCCGCATGGTAAAGGAAGGGAAAGTTACCGCCCACACAGGAAACGATGCGGATGTAATGGCAGAAACCGTCTGCATTCATGGAGATACTCCAGGAGCAGTCAAATTAGCCAAAACAATCCATGAGAAACTTAACCATAACGGTGTCGAAGTCACACCTATTCAAAACATTCTTTAATTAAATCTAGTAATCTAACTATTAAACAGTGCCTGTCTCCCATTCCATGATGATGGGGACAGGCACTTGTAGTGTAGTTCTTAATCTGGACTTTTATTTCTGCTTACGAAGAGAAGCATAAATAAACTTCTATAAATGATGAATAAATACAAAGGGTGATGACAATGGAAACGTTGAAATACTTGAATTATCTAGATGGGGAATGGATAGGAGAAGAGGCAGATACCTTTGAGGTCAGTAATCCTGCGACAAACAAAGTTATCGGAACTATGGCATTGGGGACAAAAGGAGACCTAAAGAGAGCTATTGAAGGAGCACAGTCAGCCTTTGAGGAATGGAAGGAACTCCCGGCAGAGGAAAGAGCACGATACCTAGAAGAGTTCTATCATAAAGTGTTGGACCGAAAAGAAGAAATCGCCAAGATGATCACATGGGAGAATGGCAAACCTCTGAAGGAAGCAAGAGGAGAAGTTATGTATGCCGCATCCTTTATTAAATGGTACGCGGAAGAAGGAAAACGGATCTATGGCAAAACCATTCCTTCTAAAAGCGCGGATCAACGCATTCAGGTTCTTAAACAACCAGTTGGCGTGGTTGCTGCTATAACCCCATGGAATTTCCCTGCAGCGATGATCACGAGAAAATTGGCTCCTGCCCTTGCCGCCGGCTGTACATTCATTGTCAAACCACCAAGAGAAACACCATTTACGGCTGCCTTATTTATGGAATGTGCCGAGGAAGCAGGAATTCCGAAGGGTGTTGTGAATATGGTCCTCACTCCTGATGAGGTCTTTAGTGAAACCATCCAAAAAAGTGAAGTCGTTCGCAAATTGACCTTCACAGGATCCACAGAAGTAGGCAAGCTTCTTATGAAGCAAAGTGCCGATTCAGTCAAGAATATTTCGCTTGAACTTGGAGGGCAGGCACCGCTCATTGTTCTTAATGATGCGGATGTAGAAAAAGCGGTAGAAGGGACGATTGCCTCCAAATTTAGAAATGCTGGACAGACTTGCATCTGTGCGAACCGCTTATATGTTCAAGAAGGAATTTATGATGAGTTTGTGAGCAAATTAAAAGAAAAGGTAGAAGAGTTAAAAGTAGGCAACGGTCTTGAAGAACAAGTAGATATCGGTCCTGTCATTAATCAAGCAGGGTATAAAAAAGTGGTACGTCACGTAGAGGATGCAGTAGAAAAAGGGGCAGAAGTCGCGGTTGGCGGCAAAGGATATCTAGATGAGTCCCTAAGTGGAAACTTTTATGCCCCTACCCTTTTGCTTAATACGAAAGAAGACATGCTCTGCATGACGGAAGAAACCTTTGGTCCAGTTGTCCCTGTGCAAAAAGTTGTATCTGATGAAGAAGCAGTCCGCCTCGCTAATGAAACACCGTTTGGATTAGCCGCCTATTTCTTCACAGAGAATATGAGCCGTGGCACGAAAATTGCCGAAGCTCTGGAGTATGGCATTATCGGTTGGAACAATGGGGCGCCGTCTGCAGCCCAGGCCCCATTTGGCGGCATGAAACAGAGTGGTCTAGGAAGAGAAGGTGGAGCTGAAGGAATTGAGGCATTTTTAGAAACGAAATATTTATCTATTGGAATTTAAGCGATACTTTTCGATTTAATGTAAACAATTCCGTCACTCATTTTAAATAAACCTTATAGTAGAGACGATAAATTTGCTTACTTAATTTATCGTCTCTATTTATTTAGCTATTAATAGTAGGACAATACGCTAGTCTTGGTTTTGAACTAGGAGAAGTGTATGATGATGTAAAAGAAAGATTATTCTGAAATTTAATCTTCCATCGAAAGGAGCCACTAGTTATGATTGATTTACATAGCCACATTTTACCCAGGGTCGATGATGGAGCCGTTTCCCTTAAGGACAGCATTGAAATGGCGAAGGCGGCTGTGGAAGATGGAATTACGGAAGTTGTCGCCACACCTCACCACAAAACGACCAGGTTTGATAACTGTAAATCTGAAATTATTCCTAGAGTAAATAAGTTAAATGAAGCATTAGCTGAACAGAACATCCCTTTAACAGTATTGCCAGGCCAGGAAACACGCGTGTATGGGGAGTTTGTAGATGACTTAAAAAATGGCGAAATTTTGACGATCAATGAACACACCAATTATGTGCTGGTGGAATTTCCACATGAGCGAGTGCCGTGGTTTGCTAAAAAGTTATTGTATGATTTACAACTGGAGGGATATCGGCCGATTATCGTCCATCCAGAGTGGAATGAACAGATTATCCAGGAGCCTGATCTCCTTTATGAGTTTGTCAGTAATGGTGCGTTCGCTCAATTAACGGCGGGG
>NZ_JRNX01000278.1 GCF_000786645.1 Halobacillus sp. BBL2006 | reverse complement strand
TGCTGGTCTTTTTTGTTTATTGTTTAACTGGTTGTTTCGATTCCTGCTCTTTTATCAAATCAGCTGTTAACTGGCCGGAGAGAGTAACCATCGGCACCCCTCCACCCGGGTGAGTAGAACCGCCAACAAAATATAATCCATTATACACTTGGCTCTTCGAAGGAACTTTAAACCCTCCGTTTGTTTTTCGATCTGCAGCAATTCCGTAAATGGATCCACCGTTCGGTCCATATAAAGATTCTAAATCTTCTGGGGTAAAACGGTATTCAAACTCAATGGAATCCCGTAACCCGGTCATCCCCATACGCTCCAATTTATCTAATACCTTTTCACGGTATTGATCCCAATCAATTGGTTTACGTTTTTTATTGGACAATGGAGGGACGTGTGTCAACACGAATAAATTGTCTTTTCCATCTGGAGCCTGCGTTTCATCCGAGCGAGATGATATTCCAATATAAATTGTCGGATCATCGGCTGGCTTTCCTTGGTCAAATATTTGCTTAAACTCTAATTCAGGATCTTCCGAGAAAAAGAAGTTATGGTGCTTCAGGTTTTCAAATTTCTTATCAGTTCCTAGTAACAAGACAAGGCCAGATACAGTTGGATCAAATTTTTTCTCCAATGTTTTCGTTTCTTTCTTCACTTTAGAAGTATTCGGTGCAAGTCGGCGATAAGCAGGGATCGCTTCTAAGTTGGAAACGACTACATCCGCTTCATGAATGGTTCCATCCTCCGTTTCAACACCTACTACCGTATCCTCTTCAACGACGAAACGCTTCACTGGTGTATTGAATTGTACCTCAACACGCAGCTCATCCATTAGCTGTCCCATCGCTTCAGCAATCTGATACATACCACCTTTGACATAATGGATTCCCAATCCCAGTTGAACATAGACCAGCTGGTTAAGAATAGCTGGAGACGAATAGGGGTTCGATCCTACATACATGACGAAGAAGTTGAACAGCTGCTCCAAGTATTTGTTGTCAAAGTGTTTATGGGTGGATTTTGCAACTGTACTCAACGGATCCATTTGGAAGAGCTCCTTCAATTTATGATGACTCTTCAGATCTTTTAAGTCTTCTATACTATACTTGTAGAAACTCTTCATACAAAGCTCATACATGTCCTGACTGTAAGAAAGAAAATCCGTGAGCTTCCGGTTTGGCCGCTGAGTCACCTTTGCCATTTCTTCCAGCATCGTCGGAAGATCACTAGTCACGTCAAGCTGTGTTCCATCTTCGAAAAATGTCCGCCACTGAGGTTCCACCCGTTCGACAGTTATGTAATCCTCCAGACGTCGATGGACACTCTCAAATAATTGCTCCAATACCCAGGGCATCGTTAATATCGATGGTCCGGTATCAAACGTAAACCCTTTTCCTTCCCTTCGATTAAGCTTACCGCCAAGGTTACTATTCTTTTCAATCAATTTGACATCATAACCATCTGCAGTCAACCGAATCGCTGCTGACATTCCACCTAAGCCTGCACCAACAACAATCGCCGTCTTTCTTTTCAAACCATCCACCTCCAAGGTTAATAAACGAACGGAATAAGCCGATACCTCGAACGGCTCCATTTTTCATATCTATCTCCATGGGTTTGAATGAGCATCGCTTCTTCAATGCGAATCCTATGTAGTAAGGCGAATGCTACTATTCCTCCACAGATGAAAGTCGTCCAAAGATTTCCTACACCTAAACAAAAACCTACAATGATAAAAAACAACCCTGTATAAAGAGGGTGCCTAAGCTTCCTATATGGACCACTGCTTACAAGCCGATCCCCTTCTTTAACGGAGACATCTCTCGTAAACTGTTCTTTTAAATGTAAAATCCCCCAATATCGGAGCAGAACCCCACTCGCATAGAGGCCCAAGCCGATCCACCAAAGTGGTTTCGAGAACAGGATCCCGACTTCCCATTCACGCATGATGAGGGATACGACAACTGTTGCTAAAACCGCAACAAGAATGATGGGAAAAGACTTTCTCTCAAGGTGCTTCCCTTCGGTTGAGGAAGAATTACGAAAAAATACGAATTCAGCTACCCATA
>NZ_JRNX01000277.1 GCF_000786645.1 Halobacillus sp. BBL2006 | reverse complement strand
TTATCCCACAGCTGTTCAATCACCGTTTCGGAATCCTTTTGTGCGAAAGGTCCCAATAGTCGACAGAGCTTTTGCTCGAAGAAAGGTAATATGCCTAGAAAACCGATTATGTTTTCTCCTTCCCAGGCTACATAGGCAAGCGGCTCTTTAAATTGGGTCAGTGTCCATATTTGCTCGAAGATTTCATTCGGGTCTGATGCAAGCCAGGCTACATAATGGTCATCTTGTTCATTCATATGGTATAGCCAATTTGCGACTGTATGTAATTCTTTGACCTCAAGTTCACGAATGTTCATGAAATCACCTTTTTCGTTTTCTTAAAATTCTGCCACAAAATGGGCAAAAAACCAAGCAAACATCATATGAAACTGCTTTCAGGTGAGATTATTTAAGGTTCAAATTATTTATGAATCATTATCCTCTACTGGAATTATAGGATTGATTTATACAAGACGGGGTAAATTGAGGGTAGAGATAAAGGAAGGGGGGGCGAGAGGCTTATGAAGAATCGGCTTAAGTACATATCCATTTATAGAATTATTATGATCGTATGGATGTCTTTGAAGTTTTTACTGCAGATTTTTTGGTTTCAGAAACGGCACAGAATATGGGATCAGGACACAAAGACCAAGTGGGAGGACATGCTGGAACGCCAGGCCGAAGAGTATCGGAAAAAAGCGATTGCTCTAGGCGGATTGCTCATCAAATTCGGGCAATTTTTAAGTTCAAGAGGAGATTTGCTCCCACATTCATTCATAAAAGAACTAGAAGGCCTTGTCGACCGTGTCGAACCTGTACCTTTTCATCGTTCAAAAGAAACAATGGAAGAAGATTGGAATGCTCCAATTGATGAATATTTGGCGCATATCGAAGAAGACTCGGTCGCCTCTGCATCAATCGGTGAAGTTTATAAAGCTGAGTTGAAAGATGGTACTCCAGTTGCGGTGAAAGTGCAGCGATATCGTGTGAAGGATATTTTTCGGATGGACTTTAAGGCTCTTCGAATCGTATTTTGGATGGTGAATCGGTTTACAAAGTTCGGGAAGAAAGCTGATCTTCCTGCGTTGTACCGAGAAGTCGTCAGAGTCATCAGTAATGAATTGGACTTCACGATGGAGTTGGATAATGGGCTTCATTTCAAGAAAAGATTTAAAGATTTTCCTTCTGTTTATATCCCGGACTATTATTCTGATCTCTCTACAAAGAGAGTGCTCGTAATGGAATGGATTGAAGGAACGAAGATTACAGATTTATCTTTTATTAAAAGGCATGAGATCGATCGTGAGCAGATTGCCAGAACATTGTTCGACTTATGTGTGGAGCAATTCTTGTACAGCGGCATGTTCCATTCGGATCCTCATCCGGGAAACTTAATGTTGAAGGCAGATGGAACGATTGTTGTTATTGATTTTGGGATGGTAGGAGAAATAAAGAACGAGGATGCCAACTCGATACGAACGATGATCCAAGGGTTTATCCTTGACGATTATGATCGCGTCATTGAAGCTCTTCAGGAGATGGATTTTCTGTTACCGCAGGCAGACACAGAAAAAGTAAAAAAGTTGATGAAGCAGACGACAGATATGTATTTGGAAGGGAACTTTGACAAGTTGGATGCGCATATGATGAATGATATGCTTAGTGATTTGCAACAATTTGTCAAGGAGCAGCCGATACAGCTTCCCGCAGACTATGCTTTCTTAGGGCGCGCAACTTCGATCATCGTAGGGGTGCTCAGTACGGTGTACCCGCAAATTGATTTGATCAAGTGGGGGCGGCCGGTGATCAAGGATTGGATGTCGGGGGAGGATTCGAGTTTTTCCATCTACAAAGAAGTGGCCAAAGAAACAGCACGGCCCTTATTATCTTTGCCTCGTGCACTCATTGAGTATTTAGAAGACGGGGATAAGGAAAGGGAATGGAAAAGTTACCACCAGAAGAATCAACTTTTTCATCAATTTTACCTCTTTTATGCTTTGCTGTCTTTTTTGATTATGATAGCAGGAGGAGGAGTTTTATACTTTACTATTATCGTAACGGTCATTCCATACCTTTGGATCGGTTCAACCATGTTTGGCCTTGGCTTTGTTGGATTCTTGCTATGTTTAGTTAGTCATTTACGGATGATCAAGCGAGTCCATCATAATAGGAGGAATGAAAGATGAATGATTTATTAAAGAAAGGCTTTTATTTAGGGCTTGGTGCGGCTGTTAGTGGTAAAGAAAAGTTTGAAAAAGTGGTCGATGAGATGGTGAAACACGGAGAAGTATCTCCATCGCAGGCGAAGTCCTTGATGCAGTCGTGGATCGATAAAGGTGAAAATGTGGATATGGATTGGGCGGATCAAGCCAAAGCTAAAGTTCAAGACCGCATGAAAGGACTGGGCTTCGTTTCAAAAAAAGAGTACGAAGTGCTAGAAGCGCGTGTCAAGCGTTTAGAGAGAATATTAGATCAGCAAAGGTAATGGAAACCCTGCCTCCGAGAAGGTAGGGTTTTTCATTTGTTCCTACAACGGCGGCATTTAACTTGACCACTCCTAAAGAAAGTTTCAGTTGTAAGAGATTAGGAAATAGAGCTTGTATAAATAAGAAAGAATGTGAATGGTTTAGAGCAACTGAAAAATTCAATGTAAAGGTTGAGTGAAATGAGAAAAGCAGGCTTATTTCTAATGCTGATCTTGTTAAGCGGCTGCAATATTCGCGTATTGGACCCTGCAAGTGACACAGCTGAGAAACTGACGGATTTAATTTACTTGAGCTTTGGCTTAATGATGCTTGTCTTTATAGTCGTCATTATTCTATTTGTACGTTTTGTAAGTAAATACCGAGACAACAGCGAAAGTAAACCTCGAACAATTAAAGATGACAAAGAGAATAAATGGCTGGAGCTTACGTGGACGATTCTGCCTTTTATTCTATTAGCTATTCTAGCGGTTCCAACGATAAAAGCTACATACGATCTTACCTCGAGTATTTCAGAAAATGAAGAAGGATCGTCTGGTGATGAGATCATTATTGATGTAGAAGCCCAGCGGTTCAACTGGAAGTTTACATATGAAAACGGGAGCACGTCTTATGATGAACTCGTTTTGCCTGTTGGAAAAAAAGTGAAATTTCGGCTCACCTCCAAGGATGTGATCCATTCATTTTGGATCCCGAGTCTTGCCGGAAAAATCGATGTGATACCCGGAAAAGAAACGAAGTTATCATTCCGACCGTCGGATACGGGGACATTTCAGGGGAAATGTGCTGAATTCTGTGGAGCAGAACATGCCTTAATGAGATTTGAGACAAGAGTTGTGAGCAATTTCGAGTTTCAACAATGGTTAAAACAAGAGTAATTTAGAAGAAAAGGGTGACTTATAATGTATGTGCCATTAATAGGGGAAGTCCCTTCAGATATTATAGTCTCATGGATTGTGATGATGATCTTAGGCAGTTTTCTTTTACGATGGATTACTGTAAATAAAAAATGGCCTCTCCTGTGGGGGTATATGCGAACAACCCACCATAGGAAGATTGGGACGATGTATATTTTATTCGCCGTGTTATTTTTTGTCCGGGGAGGGATCGATGCATTATTCATTCGTACCCAGCTGGCCGTACCAGAAAATGACTTCTGGGTGTTTCAATCGGACAAGTATAACGAGGTATTTACCACTCATGGTACGGTCATGATATTTTTTGTAGCTATGCCTCTCCTGATTGGTTTAATGAATGTGGCAGTCCCATTGCAGATCGGGGCAAATGATTTAGCTTTTCCTTATTTGAATGCTGTCAGCTTCTGGTTGTTTATATCCGGTGCTTTCATCTTCAATATGGCCTTCTTTTTTAATGCAGCCCCTAATGCAGGATGGACAGCCTATGCTCCTTTATCCACGGATACGTTTACAACTGGACCTAACAATAACTATTACATATTTGGACTGCAGTTATCAGGGCTTGGGACCATATTTACCTCCATCAACATGATTGTGACCATTTTCCGCTTAAGAGCACCAGGGATGAAGATGACCCGTATGCCTTTATTTCCATGGGCGACACTACTCACTTCTTTTTTGATTTTAATTGCTTTTCCTGTACTGACTATTGCCTTATTTCTTTTAACATTTGACCGTCTGTACGGTACTTCATTCTTTATCGGTGAACTAGGATCTCCGATCTATTACCAGCACTTATTTTGGATTTTTGGTCATCCGGAAGTCTATATTCTTATTATTCCAGCCTTCGGTATTTTTTCAGATGTCATATCTACTTTTTCAAGAAAACGAATCTATGGATATACATCGATGGTGATCGCCATCGCATTGATTGGGTTACTTGGATTCATGGTTTGGGCCCACCATATGTTTACGGTAGGACTCGGACCATTAGCCAACTCTGTTTTTGCGATAACGACGATGCTTATTGCGGTCCCTACAGGGATTAAGATCTTTAACTGGCTGTTTACGATGCGGCACGGAGCAATAAAAATTAAAACTCCGATGCTCTTCTCGTTAGGATTTATACCGACCTTTGTTATGGGAGGAGTCACCGGTGTAATGCTGGCTGTGGCGGCGGCTGATTATCAATATCACGATACGTATTTTGTAGTTGCTCACTTTCACTATACGATGATTGGCGGGACAATTTTAGGGGCATTCGCGGGGATTTATTACTGGTATCCGAAAATGACAGGGAAAGTGTTGGACGAAAAACTGGGTCGATGGCATTTTTGGCTGTTCTTGATTGGTTTCCATTTAACCTTTTTGCCGCAACACTTCGCAGGACTTAACGGAATGCCACGCAGGGTGTACACCTACACCTGGGAGGATAACGTCTTCCTTCTAAACTTCATTAGTACCATCGGGGCCTTTTTAATGGGGGCAAGCATGTTGTTTGTTTTCTGGAACCTTTATAAAACACACCGTTTAACAGACAAAGTGGACGCAGACCCGTGGGATGGCCGTACTCTGGAATGGACGGTGGATTCTCCTTCGCCTGAGCATCCATTCAATCCAATGCCGAGAGTAAACGGACTGGACGCTTTTTGGTATGCGAAAGTAAAAAAAGAGAGGTTGCCAACAGCTGAAAACCCGAGGCCATCTCCAATTGCGGTTGAAACCATACAGCCCATTTTGCTGGCAGGGA
>NZ_JRNX01000276.1 GCF_000786645.1 Halobacillus sp. BBL2006 | reverse complement strand
AAAATAAAAATGAAAAGCTCAGGACTGAAAAGCTAAAGCTTCAATCTCAAAATGATTAATTAAAGGAATAGCCTTCAGAAAATGAAAAAAATGGCTTTTACACTTGGCCAAAAATAGAGAAAGAAGCGAGAAAAATTTTTTCAGAAAGTGAGGGAAAATTCAAAAAGGATTGGGCGCTCTATCTTGTTCGAGAGTCGAAACGTTATGATATCAATGCTTATCTTGTTTATGAATTATTAAAAGTGGAAACAGGAGGCACTTTCAACCCCCTGAATTAGTTGGTCCTGAAACGGAGTATGGACTTGCTTATGGGATGGCTCAGTTCATGAAAAATACTGCTCCATGGATAGCAGAAATGGCTGGATTACCGTACGAAGATGAATTATTATTTGATCCATATTATTCCATGCAATTATCTGTAGTTTATATTAGATTTTCTTCATCATGAGTACGGGAATTGGGATGAAGCTTTAACCGCTTATCATAGAGGAATGAGTGGTCTTGAACAATACATGAAAAAACATCGCCATGCCAAAAGCTGGTATGCAGAAGAAATACAGAACAAAGCAGAAAAGCATACAGGTGTGGCGGTAGCAAATTGAAAATATAACAAAAGAGGCTTTCCATTCTATGGGAAGCCTCTTTATTCCTTTCATAAAATGCCAACAAATCCCTTATTAAAAAGAATGAGGCTGTTACATACTAATTATGATTCTCCAAACAGAAAGTGAGGGTATTCTTATGTATGATCCGAAGAATCCTGTTGAGAATCAGGAAACAGAAAAGGCACCAGAGCATGGAGATGAAATAGAGCAAGTTGCAGAAGAGGTTGATGATCATGGTCGAGGACCGAGTCAACCAGTTTATGGGGAAAGTTATGAGGAAGAATTTGCTCAGGAAGCTGCTGTAGCTCCTGTCCACGAGCCGATTAAATCACAAGAGCAAGAAACGACGATGGATGATGATGTTAAGGTAGGTATGGGCTGGTTAGGTTTAACCGCAGCTATACTATCCTTCTTCTTTGCGCCAATTATTTTAGGCGCAGCAGGGATCATCCTAGGTATTATCGGTAAGCGACGAGGGGCTGATACGCTTGGAAACATGGCGATCATCGTCAGTGTTGTTTCCATCGCTTTTGCTCTGTTCTTCGCTCCGATTTATAACTTGATCTAACTTTGCATTTGCATCAAAAAGGGTGGACCAATTAGGGTCCACCCTTTTAATTTATACATTCTGTTCTTCTTTTTCTTT
>NZ_JRNX01000275.1 GCF_000786645.1 Halobacillus sp. BBL2006 | reverse complement strand
GGCGGGCCGACGACAGCTGCAGCTATGGCAATCGCGAAAGGATGGACCAAACTTGTCATCCCTATTCTTTTAGTCGGAACATTAGGCTATATTGTCGGCAACTACATTGGAACAGGAATCGGTGTTTGGTTCAGTCAATTTTAAAATGATGCAGAAAAAGTGCACAGCTTCGAATTGTTTCCAAAGGCTGTGCACTTTTTTAAGCCCTACATTACCACCAATAAGGATAAAACGGTCCAAATCGATAAAGTCCAAAAAACGGAAATCCAAACAGTCCAAAAGGTCCAAAAAATGGAAACAATCGATTGTCGTTCGTTTTAGTTTGTGCCGTTTGTGGACTACTAGGCATAATGACAAACATTTGATCTTCATCATAACTATGAAGAATCCCTGTATAAATGTTTCCGTCTTTTGTTTCAATTTGTATAAACTGATATAAATTCTGTTGGCACATGTCTTTC
This sequence comes from Halobacillus sp. BBL2006, assembly GCF_000786645.1. Taxonomy (GTDB): domain Bacteria; phylum Bacillota; class Bacilli; order Bacillales; family Halobacillaceae; genus Halobacillus. Next base: position 1,930 of record NZ_JRNX01000275.1, on the reverse strand, counting down.
ATTTGATTAGGTTTCATTTCCTCCATGGAACTACTGCTGGAAGATTCTCTGTAATTATTCAAGAAAAGCTCCTCCTTTAAGGTTCTTCGATAGTTTATTCTGTAATAATAAATGTGTGTATGCCCACTTAAAGTCCAAGATATATTTCAAAACACTTTTTTAGCCAACTAGCGTCTGCCTATATCTAAAATTCATTACATATTTGTTTCATCTAAAGAATTGTTGTTTATTTTAAATTCAGTGTGGAATGGTTTAGAAAAATAGCGGGAAGGTGTTAGTCATGAAGGATACACAAAAGTACTTCAATACTACTTACGAACAATCCAGACAAACGTTCAGAAACCATTTATCGACGATAAAAAAGAAATGGCCGGAAGCGACATTATCTACGAAGAAAATCGGAAAAGAGCAAGATAACACCATCGATGTTATCTATTCAGAAGCTAACTCCTCCAATGAACAGGTTCTCTTCTTTACTACAGGCGAACACGGAATTGAAGGGTATACAGGAGCGACGGTCACTCATTTATTTGTAAATGAGTACTTGGATGGTATTGATGAAGAGATAACAGGAATTTGCCTCGTTCATGCGATTAACCCTTGGGGGATGAGGAATTTCCGTCGTGTAACGGAGAACAACGTGGATTTAAACCGTAATTACTTTTTTGAGCCGGATTCTGTGCCTGAAAATGTGAACGAAAACTATGCAAAAGAAAGTCAGATTTTCCAACCGAATGAAAAAGTAAAAGATGTAAAAAAAGAAAAAACTGAATTATATGAGCAGTTAAGCAAGGGCATGATGAGAGAAGGATACAGCGGGATTAAAAAAGCTAAGAGCATGGGACAGTTTGAGTTTGAGCGTGGTGTTTATTATGGAGGAGCCGAACAAGAGGAATCAGCCAAATATTTAAAAGCGTGGCAACGGAAATTATTATCGGATTATCCACGTGTCATTCATATGGATTGGCATACCGCCCTAGGGCCGACAAATGAGATCACAATGGTGGTTTCTGAACATGATGAACGTGAAGAAGACGAAATGAAAGAACAGTACAGAATGGAAAATATTGAAAAATTCACACCTGAAAAAGTAAAGGGTGATTCTACCAACTATTTTCACAAATTGAAAAAGGAAGTAAATCCAGACACTTACCTTTTCTCTGCTCTCTTTGAGTTCGGCACGTTCGGAACAAGCAGAAAAGCAGAGCTCAGAGAGTTTACGACGATTATTTTGGAAAACCAATTGTACTGGAAAGGCGCTGAACAGGAAGAAGATAGACAATGGATTCTTAAAGAATTTCAAAACATGTTTTATCCTGATGATGAGGAATGGAGGGAGTCTGTATTGAAGGAAGCACGCCTCGGTATTGAATCCATCCTTAAGGAAGAAGGAATTCTCACCCCAGCGTAATACGATTACCCTTCCCCACAAAAGATGTCTTCCGATTTTTCGGCGGGCATCTTTTTTTGTGAATTCATTAAAGGTGTAAACATTTGAATGAAACGGGTATGAAGACAAAAGCTAAAGGGTGAGGTGATAATAGATGAAAAAACAGCCAAAGAAAAAATTTGAGATTCCGACAGAAGCAAACGCTGCTGGACAGATCGGTATGGAACCGTCTGTAAATACTAATCGTCCGTTCGATGCTGAAGACAGCTTTTCCGGTGACTCCGTTGATGAGCTTAAGAAAATGGAAGAGTTCAACGAAGATATGGCGAAAAAAGAAATTGACCAGATCTTCAACAATTCATGATTCAGGTCGTTACTTATTGAAAAATGAACAGCTGCACCAAAACCTTTGTTCAACTAAAGTGCAGGATTATGGAAGACTCGATTTCGAGATGTTTGTGAGGTTTTAGGGTCGTTGGGGAAGGACTCGCTTTCCTGTGGGGGAACCGGCGAGCTTCCTCGGGCTGCGCCCTGTGGGAT
>NZ_JRNX01000274.1 GCF_000786645.1 Halobacillus sp. BBL2006 | reverse complement strand
TTCAGTGGTTGTTTTTGTTGTTTGTTTGCGGCCAAGGTCAGAAACCTCCTTCTCAGTCAATCCTATTGACATTCTACCTAAAAATCTTCATTTGGACAAGGGCGCAAAATCAATTACAATATAATTGTGAATTCTACTAATTTTTCAATAGGTAAGCGCTTTATTTCTGGTATGCTAGAAGAGGACCACTCTGAAGGAGGCAATATACATGAGCCATTCATCAAACTATGAAGAAACAAAAAAGAATTGGGAAAATGACGTTGAAAAGGCTACAAAGCGTTTTCCGGAACGTAAAGAGCGATTTACTACAAGTTCAGACCTTTCCATTGAACGTTTATATAATCCTCAACACTCAGATGACCAGTACATAGAGGAAATAGGATTCCCAGGTCAGTATCCTTATACGAGAGGCATTCAGCCAACCATGTACCGAAGCCGTTATTGGACGATGCGTCAATATGCAGGGTTCGGTTCAGCGGAAGAGACGAATCAGCGCTTTCGATATCTTTTAAAGCAAGGCCAGACCGGGTTGTCTGTTGCTTTTGATTTGCCGACACAAATCGGATACGACTCGGATGATCCAATGGCTGAAGGAGAAGTCGGTAAAGTTGGGGTTGCGATTGATTCATTAAAGGATATGGAACAATTATTTGACCAAATTCCTTTGGATCAAGTCAGTACGTCAATGACGATTAATGCTCCTGCCTCAATTTTGTTAGCAATGTATATCGCAGTAGGCGAGAAACAAGGGGTGACTCCCGATAAGCTCACAGGTACGATTCAGAATGATATTTTGAAGGAATATATCGCACGAGGAACTTATATTTATCCACCGAAACCATCGATGCGTCTAATAACAGATATTTTCGCTTATTGTCAGAAGAACCTTCCAAAATTCAATACAATCAGTATCTCGGGCTATCATATCCGCGAAGCCGGATCGACCGCTGTACAGGAGGTAGCTTTCACCATTGCCAATGGTATGGCGTATGTGGATGCAGCGCTTGAAGCTGGATTAGAAGTGGATCAGTTCGCCCCACGGTTAGCGTTCTTCTTTAACGCCCATAATCAATTTTTTGAAGAGGCGGCCAAGTTTCGAGCTGCCAGAAGAATGTGGGCGAAGATCATGAAAGAGCACTATGGTGCAGAGAATCCAAAAAGTTGGAAGTTACGCTTTCATACACAAACGGGAGGAAGTACTCTAACTGCTCAGCAGCCGGATAATAATATCGTTCGTGTAACATTGCAAGCGCTTGCGGCTGTTATGGGGGGAACACAAAGTCTTCATACGAACTCCCGTGATGAAGCTCTTGCGCTTCCTACAGAGGACTCTGCACGAATCGCTCTTAGAACTCAACAAATTATCGCTAACGAAAGCGGAGTAGCAGATACCATTGATCCCCTGGCAGGATCCTATTATGTTGAATCATTGACTGATCAAATTGAAAAGGAAGCCAATGAATATATTGAACGAATAAAAGAACTCGGCGGAGCAGTACAAGCTGTCGAAGATGGATACATGCAAAGGGAAATCCACAAAGCTGCCTATGATGCCCAGAAGCGGATCGAGTCGAAAGAAGATATTATTGTAGGCTTAAATGAGTACAAGCTTGAAGAAGAAATCAATGCTGACTTATTACGTGTCGACGAAGCATTAGAAAAATCACAGATAGAGAAGACCAAAAATGTAAGAAATACAAGAGACCAAGTGCAAGTTGATCACTCTTTACAACAGCTGAAACAGGCAGCAGTCAGTACAGAAAATGTCATGCCTTATATCGTAAAGGCGGTTAAAGTTTACGCAACCGTCGGTGAAATCGCTAACGTGTTACGCGATGAATTTGGCGAATATACCGGTATGTAAGAAAGGAAGGAATAGTGATGAAACCAATACGTGTACTCATAGCTAAACCAGGATTAGATGGACATGACCGAGGAGCATTAATCATCGCCCAGGCATTGCGAGATCATGGAATGGAAGTGATCTATACAGGACTGCGTCAGTCTGCTGTGCAAATTGCGAGAGCTGCTATCCAGGAAGATGTTGATGTCGTAGGCTTGTCTTCCTTATCAGGGGCTCATAAGTCGCTTTTTCCAAAAGTGGTGGAAGCGTTAATGGAAGAAGGGGCAGGAGATATTCCTGTTATAGGCGGAGGCGTGATTCCGGCAGAGGACATCCCCTACCTCGAAGATAAAGGGGTAGCTAAAATCTTTACAAGTGGTTCACCGACAGATGCGATCGCTATTTATATTAAACAACTGATTCAAAGAGATACCATAAATCCTCCGAAGAAGATTGCTCATATTGGAATCGCTGTGGAGAATATCGACCAAACACTTCCTTTCTATCAGCATAGTTTAGGACTATCCTTAGAGGCTGTAGAGGAAGTCGATTCTGAACAAGTTCGTGTAGCTTTCCTTAAGATCGGCGAAACAAAGCTGGAATTACTGGAGCCCCTCAGCGAAGATTCTCCTATTCAGGCATTTCTGAGTAAAAGAGGAGAGGGCATCCATCATATTGCCGTCGAAGTGGATGATATACACAATCGATTAGAGCAATATAAACAGCAAGGAGTCCGTCTTATCCATGAGGAGCCGAAAGATGGAGCGCACAACAGTCAGATAGCCTTCTTGCACCCGAAGGCAGCAAATGGAGTCTTATTCGAATTATGCCAGCCTGAGAGAGAGGAGTAATCGTAGATGGACATTTTTGATAAAATTAATGAACTTTATGACAAACGTCGCCAAGTCCAGCTAGGAGGAGGAGATGATCGGATTGACAAGCAGCATGAAAAAGGAAAATGGACAGCTCGGGAACGTATAGACTACTTGGTGGACGAAGATAGTTTTGTCGAGTTGAATCCATTTATAGAACATCGTCATGATGCTTTCGGAATGGATGGGAAACAAGCGCCAGGGGAAGGAGTTGTGACAGGTTTTGGTAAAATCGGAGGCCGTGATGTCTATCTATTTGCTCAAGATTTCACCGTATACGGCGGAGCATTAGGAGAAATGCATGCGAAAAAAATAGCTGCTGTTATGGACTTAGCAGTTAAAAATTCTACACCATTTATTGGATTGAATGACTCTGGTGGAGCAAGAATTCAAGAAGGAGTATCTTCCTTAGACGGCTATGGCCAAGTGTTTTATCGCAACTCTATCTATTCTGGAGTCATCCCGCAAATCTCTGTCATCATGGGACCTTGTGCGGGAGGAGCAGTTTATTCTCCGGCGATTACTGACTTTGTCATTATGGTCGAGAAGACCTCACAAATGTTCATTACAGGACCTAAGGTAATTGAAACAGTAACCGGCGAACAAATTTCTGCCGAGGACCTTGGAGGTGCACATGTACATAATACCTTGAGTGGTAATGCGCATCTGAAGACGTCGGATGAAGCTTCAGCATTGGATGCTGTCAAAGACCTTGTCAGTTATCTTCCGCAAAGCAATATGGATCCAAGTCCGGAAGTGGAAGTAGAAGAAGAGGATGACTACAGACCTGATATTACCGATAAGATCCCATTTGATCCGATTCGACCGTACGATGTACGTGTGATTATAGATGAAGTTGTGGACAAGGGTTCATTTTTTGAAATACACAAAGACTTTGCAAAAAATATCGTCGTTGGATTTGCTCGTTTGAAAGGGAAAACCGTTGGGTTAGTGTGTAACCAGCCGAAATATATGGCCGGAGGGCTGGATATTGATTCCAGCGATAAAGCCTCAAGATTTATCCGTTTTTGTGACTCGTTTAATATTCCTTTAATTACTTTTGAAGACGTGACTGGATTTTTCCCTGGTATTAAACAAGAACATGGTGGAATCATCCGTCATGGAGCAAAAATTCTTTACGCGTATTCGGAAGCGACTGTACCCAAGCTCACGGTCATAACAAGGAAAGCGTACGGAGGAGCCTATGTAGCATTGAATAGTAAATCAATTGGGGCAGATCTTGTCTATGCTTGGCCAAACGCAGAAATTGCCGTCATGGGGCCCGAAGGAGCAGCCAATATCATTTTTGCGAAGGATATCAAAGAAAGTGATAATCCTGAGGAAACGCGGCAAAATAAGATCAATGAATACAGGGAGCGTTTCGCTAATCCTTATGTAGCAGCAGGGCTTGGAATGGTTGATGACGTTATCGACCCACGTGAAACGCGCTCAACTTTGATTAAGGCGTTGGATATGTTGAAGAATAAACAGGAGGACAGGCCATATAAGAAACATGGAAACATTCCTCTTTAATTGACACGTTCCACTCATTCCGCTAACGTACTAAGAGGAATGGGTATACATATGAAGGAGGATCATACTTATGGTATCAATCAACAAAGAACGTTTACTCGAAGAATTTTTGGAATTGGTTCAAATTGACTCCGAAACAGCACATGAAGCTGAAATAGCTGGTATCCTAAAGGATAAATTTGAGGACCTTGGCTTAGAAGTGATTGAAGATGATGCGAAATCAATAACCGGTCACGGAGCGAATAACTTAATTTGCAATTTAAAAGGCTCTAAAAGCGGAGTCGACACAATATATTTTACCTCCCACATGGACACCGTCGTTCCTGGAAACGGTGTTAAACCGTCCATCGAAAACGGCTATGTCGTAACGGACGGGTCTACCATTCTCGGTGCAGATGACAAAGCAGGGGTCGCCGCAATCCTGGAAGCGATCCGCTCCTTGAAGGAAAACAATGTGGAACATGGTGATCTGCAATTCATCATTACAGTAGGTGAAGAAAGTGGACTTGTCGGTGCTAAAGCACTTGATAGCTCATTATTAAAGGCGAAGTTCGGTTATGCTCTGGACAGTGATGGTCAAGTTGGCAATATAATCGTTGCTGCTCCAACACAAGCGAAATTGAATGCGGTTGTGAAAGGGAAGACGGCACACGCTGGTGTCGCTCCAGAAAAAGGCGTCTCAGCCATCACCCTTGCTTCCAGAGCTATTGCCAAAATGCCATTAGGTCGGATCGATGAAGAAACGACGGCAAATATCGGACGTTTTGAAGGTGGTCAAAAAACGAACATCGTTTGCGATCACGTTGAAATACTAGCGGAAGCACGTTCTCTCGTTCCTGAAAAAATGGAAGAGCAAGTAGAAAAAATGAAAAATGCATTCCGCGAGACAGCTGAGGAGATGGGCGGCGAAGTTGAAATTGAAGTCGACATTATGTACCCCGGCTTTAAACAAAAAGCTGGTGACGAAGTTGTAGAGGTTGCTCGTTCGGCAGCATCTAAAATAGGCCGTCAAAGTGAATTGTTAACTAGTGGTGGCGGAAGTGATGCGAATATCATTGCAGGATATGGAATTCCAACAGTTAACTTAGCAGTAGGTTATGAAGAAATTCATACAACGAATGAACGTATGCCTGTTGGTGAACTTGAAAAAGTTGCTGAGTTGGTAACAGCTATCGTAAAAGAAGTAGCAGAATAAACCAAGATCAAAGCGCCTCCAACTCAGGAGGTGCTTTTTTTGAATAGCTATAGGACCAAGTTTTTCACAGTATATGTTATGTTATACTGGAAGAACAAGAGTTCGTAGAAAAGGAAGGATCACTTTGTCTAAATGGTATCCGAAAAATGGACGGGTCATTTTCCATGTGGATATGAATAGTTTTTACGCGTCAGTAGAGATGGCTTTTGATCCATCTTTAAAGGGTAAACCTCTAGCCATTGCAGGAAATCCTGAAGAGCGCAGAGGAATAGTAGTGACTAGCAGTTATGAAGCAAGAAAGTATGGTGTAAAAACAACTATGCCTGTCGGTGAAGCGAGAAGGCTCTGTCCTGATCTTATCGTCATGTCACCGAATTTTGAACGTTACCGTACGGCTTCGAAAGAAATGTTTAAAATCTTAGCTGACGTGACACCTCTTGTCCAACCTGTTTCGATAGATGAAGGATATATGGATATAACTCAATGCGCGGACCAGGGCTCACCACCAGAAATAGCCAAAAACATTCAGAATCGTATAATGGAGGAGCTCGATCTACCTTGCAGCATTGGAATTGCGCCAAATAAATTTCTGGCTAAAATGGGGTCAGATATGAAAAAACCCATGGGAATTACTATTCTTAGATTAAGGGATATCGAACAAAAACTCTGGCCCCTACCTATTGAAGAAATGTATGGTGTAGGCTCTAAAACGGCTGAAAAACTCAGAAGAATCGGGATTGAGACCATTGGTCATTTGGCCGTTCATCCTGTTTTAGAATTGAAGCAGATTCTGGGAATCAACGGAGAGCGTCTACAAAACAGGGCGAATGGACACGATGAGAGGCCTGTTGATCCTGACGCTGTCCATGAATTTAAAAGTATCGGCACATCAACAACACTACCACAGGATACGACCGAAGACTCAGAAATAAGAACTGTATTGCGCAGACTTTCCAACAAAGTAGAAGCGAGGATGAAAAATAAAAAAGTTGCAGCCAAAAATGTACAATTAATGATCCGTTATCATGACCGGAAAACAGTGACAAGAAGTCGCCAGTTAAGAGACTTCATCTTTACGTCAAACGATTTGTTCAATGTATCTATCCAATTGTTTGATGACCATTGGAATCAGGATCCGATTCGTCTCTTAGGAGTTACGGCTTCTGACTTGGCCGAACAGTCGGAAGTTACCCAGCAGTTGGATTTGTTCAGTTACGAGCGATATGCAGGTAAAGAAAAATTGTATAAAGCCATTGATGAATTGACTGAGAAATATGGACACAATCCTTTTAAGTCGATTTCTGTACCCTCAAAAGGAAACGTGACGACCAGCTTTCAAAAAGATTTTCTCGATGATTTTAAAAAAGAATAGCTGCTTCTCTTTTTCTCATACTAAGGAAGAAGGGAGGCAGTTTTTTTATGGGTAAAGATCGTCAAGAAAAGAAATTGAAGAGATCCGGAAAAGTGCAGTCTGACAGGGATCAAAGCTTGAGCTATCCTGGCGCTACTGCCATGGAAGGTCCAGAAGCAGCCCGTAAACGTCGATAAATCTAATATGGAGGAGGCGGATTTCATGTCCGCAAGACGAATGGGACCAAAACAGCAAAAAGATCCGAAATTGCCACAGTCTCCGCAACAGGGGTACGGAGAACCTTTAGCTGGTTCTCACAAAGTGAAACAAGCTAATCATACTCGTGACAAACAAAAATCCTCTCATGATATGTAAAGAAGAAGACGGCCAAGGCCGTCTTCTTTGTTGAAACGAAGCGCTAGAGCAGAACGTACCAGAAATTAGAATCTACATAGCAATAAACTCATACAATTATGGATTCTTCTCATACTAAGACTGAGGAGGGGATTATATGCCAGATCGCATTATAGCCGTTCGTAAGAATGGACAAGGGAGCATTACGGAAATGAAATTGTCTTCCGGACAGGTAGTTGATTACCATAAAGCTCACGAAATGGCCCAGAATGGTCAATTAGAACATGTCCAATTAATCAACGGTAAAGACGGCGATCTCCATTTACGCAGTCAACCAGATGGAGATCCAACAAATAACTTGGACAATCTACCTTCATTCTAGTCTTGGAGTCCGGGAAGACCCCGGACTCTTTTTTATGTCTCTAATTATCTTATGGGAAGCGAACTTATCTCTTCACTCTTCTAATCTGATATTCGCTGCCATTCCCCATTATCTTCTTCAACAATATAAAGATTTAATAAGAAAAATTAAAAA
>NZ_JRNX01000273.1 GCF_000786645.1 Halobacillus sp. BBL2006 | reverse complement strand
GTGTTCAATATATGACGGTCGTTGGCTTTGATCGTAAGACGATTCCTAAGGCGATGGAGATTGCTGAGAACCATGATCACATCTACGCTGCAGTCGGCTGGCATCCTGTTGATGCGATCGATATGACGGAAGAAGATTTAGAATGGATCGAAGAATTATCTTCCCATCCGAAAGTCGTGGCCATCGGAGAAATGGGGCTTGATTATCATTGGGATAAATCGCCTGCGGATGTTCAAAAGGAAGTTTTTCGTAAACAAATCCGTCTTGCTAAGAAAGTGAAGATGCCCATTATCATTCACAATCGTGAGGCTACAGAAGATATCGTAGAGATCTTGAAAGAAGAGAAGGCTGAGGAAGTCGGGGGAATCATGCACTGCTACAGCGGTCCTGTCGAAACAGCTAAAGAATGTATCGGCATGAATTTTATGATTTCTCTTGGTGGACCGGTCACATTTAAAAATGCCAAACTTCCAAAAGAAGTAGCCAAGGCCGTTGATTTGGAACATTTGCTTGTCGAAACAGACTGTCCTTTCCTTGCCCCGCACCCTAACCGAGGCAAACGAAATGAGCCTTCTTACGTTAAGTTAGTAGCTGAACAGGTAGCCGAATTAAAAGGCATTTCCTTTGAAGAAGTCAGCGAAATAACTACGGCAAATGCCTTGAGTTTTTTTGGGATTAAGGCCTGATAGAGGGACTTTTGATCTAATGTTACAAGATTGCATTTAAATTGTATGGGAATTGTAACATGTTTGTTATGTTAATTGACTAGGTAAAAATGCATAATGAAGGAGTCAGCGAACAGTGTGCTGGCTCCTTTTTCCATTTAAGGAGTTCGGTTGACTTTTTACAACCGCTTGACTACAATATTACGCATGCTCAAGAAAGGAGGCGAAGGTGATGGGAAAAAAGAATGATTTAAAATCAGTTATCAAAAGTAAAATGATTTGGACATTTGTAGCTGCAATCCTTTGTATTGCCTTTTTGGTAACGGTATCGTATGAAGCTACGAAAGCTTCTGTACAAGTGACCATAAATGGTGAATCTGAATTAATTCGCACTCATTCTAATACTATTGGCGATTTACTATCTGAACTTGATGTCACTGTGCAACAACATGATGAACTATCACACGAACTATCCGATTCAGTTGAGTATGGAATGGACGTAACCTACATACCTTCTAAAACTATAAATTTAGCAATCGATGACCAGTCGAAGACGTACTATACCACAGCAAATACCGTTGAAGAATTTATGGAAGAACAAGAAATCAGTTTGAAAGAGAAAGATGATCTCTCTCATCAATCTGATGCTGCACTTAAGGACGGGATGGACATCCAAGTTAATAAAGCCGTCCAAGTTGTGCTCAATGATGGAGGAGAGAAGGAGAAAGTATGGACGACAGCTTCTTCTGTTGAAGATTTTCTAGAGAACCAAAATGTCACATTGAATGAACTGGATGAGCTAAAGCCATCCAAAAATGATCAATTAACGAAAGACACCCTTGTTTCTATTACCCGAGTCGAAAAAGTAACGGATATAATTGAGGAAGAGGTCGACTATAGTGTTGAAACCCGAAAAGACGACTCGATTCTTAAAGGAGAAAGAGAAGTCGTTTCGGATGGAGAAAAGGGATTAGTGACGAAGAAGTATGAAGTCACCTTGAAAAATGGCAAAGAGACCAAGCGTGAATTGCTGAAAGAAACAGTAGAGAAAGAAAGCAAGAAGAAAATCGTAGCTGTTGGAACAAAAGTAGAACAAACCGTACGTGCAGCTTCAGAGCCTTCTTCCAACAAAGCATCATCAAACTCGTCAAATTCATCTAGTTCATCAAGCTCATCCAGTAAGGCGACAACTACTGTATCACGGGGCAATACAAGCGAAGCAAAAACGCTCTACATGCACGCAACGGCTTACACTGCGAATTGCGCAGGCTGTTCGGGGGTTACGGCAACCGGCATTAATTTAAAAGCGAACCCTGATAGGAAAGTTGTAGCTGTTGACCCTAGTGTTATTCCGCTCGGAAGTAAAGTTTGGGTAGAGGGCTATGGATATGCGGTAGCTGGAGATACAGGTGGAGCGATAAACGGGAATCGTATTGATCTCTTTGTACCTTCAAAAAGCAAGGCCTTGAGTTTTGGAAGCCGCAACGTCAAAGTTAAAATATTGGACTGATTCATGAAGCAGAGGAGCTACTCCTCTGCTTTTTTCGATTGTCCACACGTGGTATGCTATGAAAAGATCATGGCCGACATAAGCAGGGGGAAATAAGGTGAAAATAAAAGAAGTCATCGTAGTGGAAGGCAAGGATGATACAGCAAGAGTACGCGAAGCGGTAGATGCTGATACGATTGAAACGGGTGGCTCAGCCATCGATGATAGTGTTATTGAACAAATCCGTCATGCAAAGGAGAAAAGGGGAGTTATAATTTTCACAGACCCTGACTACCCTGGAGAAAGGATTCGGCATATCGTCGAGCAACACATTCCTGGCTGTAAGCATGCTTTTCTTCCTAAACATCTGGCTCGTGCTAAAAAAGATAAGGGAATAGGAATTGAACATGCTTCTGTTGAGGATATTCGAACGGCTCTTGCTTCTGTTTATGAGCTAGTGGAAGAATATGAAGAGCTCATTACGAAAGATGATTTGATTTCGTACGGTCTTCTAGGAGGCCCTTCGTCCCGTCAACGCAGACAGAAGCTTGGGATTGAACTTCACATAGGGAAAACTAACGGAAAACAACTGCTCCGCCGTTTGAATATGTTTCAAATTACAAAGGATCAGTTGGATGAAGCCATGAGGGATATCATTCAGGAGGAAAGAAATGAAGAGTAAAGCAGTCGCAACACCGACACGAACAAAAGAAATTTTAGAGACGTACGGGTTTTCATTTAAAAAGAGCTTAGGTCAGAACTTTTTAATTGATGTGAACATCTTAAAAAACATTATAGATCATGCAGGCATTGATTCTTCTGCTGGAGCTATTGAAATTGGACCTGGAATTGGAGCCCTTACAGAGCAGTTGGCTCAAAGTGCTGATAAAGTTGTCGCTTTTGAAATCGATCAACGTTTGCTTCCGATTTTAGAGGAGACACTTTCTGACTATGACAATGTGGACATCATCAACCAGGATATTTTGAAGGCGGATGTCCAAGAGGTTGTTAAAAGACACTTTAAGCCTGGACAGCCGATTCGAGTGGTGGCAAATCTTCCTTATTACATTACGACACCTATATTGATGAAGCTGTTAATGGACCGGTTACCGATTGATAGCATTACTGTCATGATTCAAAAAGAGGTGGCAGATCGGATGGCTGCTGAACCTAATACTAAAAGCTATGGCTCACTATCTATTGCAGTTCAATACTATACAGAGGCAAGAGTCGCCATGAATGTGCCTAAGACCGTGTTTATGCCCCAGCCAAATGTCGATTCGTCTGTGCTTCATTTGGAAATGAGATCTGCCCCGCCTGTACAAGTGAAAGATGAGGATTTCTTCTTCGATCTCGTCAAAGCGTCATTCGGACAACGCAGAAAAACGTTGATGAATAACTTAGCCCGGCATTTTAAAGGAAAAATGGATAAAGAAGAACTACGAGAAAAGCTGGACCGTGTCGATATCGACCCTAAACGTCGTGGAGAGTCTTTGACGATGCAGGAGTTCGCCAAGCTGGCAGATTGTTTATATTAAGAATAGCCTGGTTTGACACATCATGCCCCTTCTCACATACACTACAGTAATGTTTGCTGTAAGGTGGGGAGTACATGATAGTAAATGGTGATCTTGTTACAAGAAAGTCCTATCAACATGACATAATTTTTCGAGTGAAATCGGCCGATGCTTCGATTGTTAAGCTTATGGGAGAGCATGTTCGTCTTGAGGCCGATGCTCCGCATGATGATCTGGAGAAAGTGACAGGCTCAGAGTATCATAGACGGAAACAGCAAGTCGATGAACAAGAGGCGTATTCCTATCGTCTTTTTCGCCAAGATTATCGTTTATTGAAAGAAAAAAGAGATGCCAGTGCAGGAAGCGGGTATCAGACAGGGAAAGAAGCAAAGTATTTTCAAATCCCTCCTCGCATCCTCCATCTTGATGGGGATCCTCTATTTTTGAAAAAGTGTATTGCCTTATATGAACAATTAGGTTTACAGGTCCATGGGCAATATTTACATGAAAAAGAGATGCCGGATCAGATCATGGGACTTATTGAAAAAGTCCATCCGGAAATCGTCGTTCTGACAGGGCACGATTCTTATTCTAAAGCAAAAGGCACCACTAGAGAACTGGAAGCTTACCGTCATTCACGTTATTTTGTTGAAGCGGTCAGAAACATACGACGCAAATATCCGAACTTTGATCAACTCGTCATTTTTGCAGGGGCCTGTCAGTCCCATTTCGAGTCAATCATTAAAGCCGGGGCGAATTTTGCCAGTTCACCGGCCCGTGTCAACATCCATGCCATTGACCCAGTGTATGTAGCAGCAAGAGTGGCTTACACTTCTTTTATGGATCATATCAATATATGGGAAGTTATCAGGAATACAATCAGTGGTGAAAAGGGGCTCGGAGGGGTAGAAACAAGAGGACTGCTCCGAATAGGGATCCCTTACTCAGAAGAAGCAGAAGATGTGGAAAATGATCTTTGACCGTTGCTGGAAAAATGTTCAGCAGCGGTTTTTTGTATCAAAAACATATTTATTAATGTTTTTTCATAGACTTAACTTATGCGGGTAAAATGGTTGGCTGCATTCTGAAATGAGTGTAAACCTCTTGTTTATAAGGGTTTCTACGATGAATTTTGTATAGTTTTCCTTTAAATGGATAACCTATCGGGGAATCAATTTACAAATCTAATCATTGACATTGATTTAGAGCTATTGGTATAATGTTTTGTTTATTTGACTTTGTCCAGATTCTATGGTAAGATAAAAAACAGTGAGGTGGAGTGTAGTGGCTAAAACGTTAGTGGAAATTAAGCAATCCCTGGAAGGGCAAATTGGTAAACGACTAACACTAAAAGCGAATGGCGGACGTCGTAAAACGATCGAACGCTCAGGAATTCTTGCAGAAACATATCCTGCCGTTTTTATTGTAGAACTAGACCAAGAAGAAAATGCTTTTGAACGTGTTTCGTATAGCTATGCCGATGTTCTAACAGAAACAGTAGAACTGAACTTCGATGATTTACAAACAATGGCTCTTGAGCAGTGAACTCCAAGTTTACTGCTTTTTATTTTGTTCATTTATCCAATGTTTACACTAGAAATGCTTCCCAATATTACATACATATGCTGGTATGATAACGAAATTAAGAAACATACTAACAATGTCGTAGCAAGTGAATGGCGAAAGGAGCTGAAGACGATGGGACGCAGACGAAGTATGATGTCCGATTCGTTGAAAGAAGAGATCGCGAAAGAACTTGGCTTTTACGACAAGGTACAAAAAGATGGTTGGGGCGGCATTACCACACGTGATGCCGGAAATATGGTAAAACGGGCGATTCAAATGGCAGAAGAGCAAATGTTGAAAGATCAACAATAAATTTAGGCCTCCAGACGGTATAAGTGTCTGGAGGCTGTTTTATGTGCCTCGTTCCACCTTGGGGAGCCTCTTCACTTAAAAATATGGTACAATGCTTGAAGATAAACAGTGAAATTGAGGTGCTTATGTACATGCAATTATTTGAAAAAGCTCCTGCTAAGATAAACTTATCTTTGGATGTTTTATATAAACGTGAGGATGGTTTTCATGAAGTGGAAATGGTCATGACTACCGTGGATTTAGCTGACCGCATCGAACTCAACCTTCTTAGAGATGGAACAATTCGTGTTGAGTCTGAGAGCCGTTTTGTACCGAATGATGAACGGAATTTAGCTTATCGTGCTGCAAAGCTGATGAAGGACCGCTTTCGTGTAAAACAAGGTGTACGGATTTTTATTGAAAAAAATATCCCAGTGGCGGCAGGTCTTGCTGGGGGAAGCAGTGACGCCGCAGCTGTGCTGCGAGGAGTAAACCGGCTTTGGGAATTGAACTTGAGCATGGATGAATTGGCAAAATTAGGAGCGGAAATTGGTTCAGACGTCTCCTTTTGTGTTTACGGAGGCACAGGGCATGCCACTGGACGAGGCGAGAAAATCAAAGCATTACCTTCTCCTCCTCCCTGCTGGGTTGTTCTTGCGAAACCTCCCATTGGAGTATCTACTCAGACGGTCTATCAGAATCTTGATTTAAAAGGGGCTCTACATCCGGACACCCAGGCTATGATCGCTGCGATCAAACGCTATGACTTTAATGGAATTTGTGATCAGGTTGGAAACACCTTGGAGGGTGTGACGCTTAATCTTCATGAGGAAGTGGGCCAAATAAAAGAGCAGATGCGACAAGCCGGTGCAGATGCTGTTTTGATGAGTGGCAGCGGTCCTACAGTATTTTCATTAGTGGACCAGGACGCGAGGGCTCAACGAATTTATAACAGTTTAAAAGGCTTTTGCCACGAAGTATATATGGTACGTTTGTTAGGATATCGGGAGAACACTTGAAAAAATCCGTACAAATTTGATATATTAATAAATAATATTCGGATTTTGAGGTGTCTACTACATGAAAAGAAGTGAACGGTTGGTTGCAATGACCCATTTTATTCTAGAACGGCCGCGTGAATTAATATCCCTCCCTTTTTTCTCTGAAAACTATGAAGCCGCTAAATCATCTATTAGCGAGGATCTTGGCATCATCAATAAAATGTTCCAGCATGAGGGCATTGGTTATTTAGAAACGGTATCTGGAGCAGCTGGCGGTGTAAAATATATTCCTGCCTTTTCGAAGTCTTACAGTGATACTTTTGTCAATAAGCTTTGTGAACGTTTAGAGGATCCTGAGCGGCTTTTGCCCGGCGGATACTTGTTCATGAGTGATATTCTTGGCGATCCCGAAACAACGAGGAATATCGGCCGCTTATTTGCCTCGGCGTTTAGAGGTAAAGAAATAGATGCAATTATGACTGTTGCAACAAAAGGGATTCCACTTGCATATGCTGTGGCGTCCTACTTGAATGTTCCGGTCGTGATTGCACGTCGTGACCCTAAGGTAACGGAAGGTTCTACTGTGAGCATTAACTACGTATCCGGTTCGACACGTAAAATACAAACGATGGTTCTGACGAAAAGATCCTTAAAGGAAGGATCCAAAGTCTGTATCATTGACGATTTTATGAAAGCTGGAGGGACAATTAATGGCATGCGTAACTTATTGAAAGAGTTCAATGCTGAAGTTGTTGGTATCGGAGTTCTTGCTGAAGCCGAGGATGAAGAAGAAGATCGAGTGGTCGACGATTATATTTCCCTCGTTCAAATTATGAACGCCGATGATCGGCATCACGCCATAGAAGTCCGCCCTGGAAATCTTTTAGATCATATTTAAATTTTAAGAAGGAAGTCCCCTTAACTACGGGAAGGGCTTTCTTC
>NZ_JRNX01000272.1 GCF_000786645.1 Halobacillus sp. BBL2006 | reverse complement strand
TTTCGCTAAGTTCCAATTTAAAGGAAGAAATGCGATCTTCTTCATGCTGTTAGTGGCGATCATGATTCCGTATCATGTAACCTTGATCCCATTATTTGAAATCTTTTCAAATGTCGGCTGGCTGAATACTTTCCAGGCGGTCATTTTGCCACAGGTGGCTTATCCATTTGCTATTTTCTTAATGAGACAAAACATGCAGGCAATCCCTGACTCACTCCTTGAGGCTGCTCGAGTAGATGGAGCGGGGGAATTCCATATCTTTTTCAGGATTGTCCTCCCAGTCATGAGGCCCGCACTTGCTGCAGTGGCAATTTTCCTATTCATGTTCCAATGGAATAATTTCATTTGGCCATTAGTAGTCTTGCAGTCTCAAGATATGTACACCTTACCAGTCGCACTCTCTAGTCTTGTCGGTATGTCACGTATAGACTACGGTCAGGTCATGATGGGAACGACGTTATCTACATTACCAATTATGATTTTCTTCTTATTGTTACAAAAGCAGTTCATTTCTGGAATTTTAGGAGGGTCTGTTAAAGAATAATTCAAGTTAGGCGGGTGAAACAGTAATGATTCATATAAATGAGGCACTTCAGCAGTTTCATTTATCCAATGGACAGATCAGTTATATCTTTCATGTGATGAAAAATGGTCAATTAGGACATCTATATGCTGGGAAGGCGCTACGTCATCGAGAGGACTTTACGTATTTCCAATCGTATGAAAACCCAGCCCCTTCAACCACTCATGTTTTTGAAAAAGATCATTCCTTTTCTTTGGAGACGGTAAGACAGGAGTTCCCGGTTCATGGAAAGGGGGACTTCAGAGAAGCTGCTTCCATAATCGTAGACGAACAAGGAGAGTTTGTATCTGATTTTGTATTTGATTCGTTTGAGGTTATAAAAGGAAAGCCAAAACTGAAGGGGCTGCCTGCAACCTTTGCTGAAAAAGAAAAAGTAGACACATTAAAGATTACTTTAGTAGATAGGGAATCTAGTGTAGTCGCAGATTTAACCTATTCGATATTCACTGATCTCCCCGTTCTCACAAGAAGTGTAAAAGTCAGCAATAACGGTCACCAGCCAGCTAAGATCGAACGTTTAATGTCTACGACGCTCGATCTTCCTGATGCGGATTATGAGATGCTTCATCTCTCGGGAGCCTGGGGAAGAGAAAGGCATGTGAAAGTGAGGAAGCTCGAGCAAGGAATTCAATCCATCGGAAGTTTGCGTGGAGCAAGTTCTCACCAGCATAACCCCTTTCTTGTTCTCCAAAGAGAAGACACAACCGAGCATCAAGGCGAAGCTTTTGGTTGGCAGCTGGTTTATAGTGGGAATTTCCTGGCTCAAGCAGAAGTGGATCACTATGAAACGACTAGGGTTTCTATGGGAATTCAACCTACTGGTTTCCAGTGGTTATTACAACCAGGAGAAAGCTTCCAGGCACCGGAAAGTGTGCTTTCCTATACAAACGAAGGATTGAATGGTCTCAGCCAATCTCTGCATGACCTACAGCGAAAACACCTTATCAATCCGAGCTGGATGGAAAAAGAACGACCGGTGCTGATCAACAATTGGGAAGCGACCTATTTTGATTTTAATGAAGAGAAATTAGATGAGTTTGTGACCGAAGCCTCTAAGTTAGGTGTGGAGTTATTCGTCCTTGATGATGGATGGTTTGGGAACCGCAACGATGATACAACTTCTCTTGGTGATTGGTTTGTTGATGAGTCGAAACTGCCACGGGGAATCGGTGAGCTTTCTAAAAGCGTCAAAGCGAAAGGGCTTCAGTTTGGGCTATGGTTTGAGCCTGAAATGATCAGCCCTGAGAGTAATTTGATCAAGAAGCACCCGGATTGGGTGATAGGTTCATTGAAACGAGCAAATACGTTTGGAAGAAATCAGAGGGTGCTGGATTTTGCAAACCCTGAAGTAGTCAGCTATTTATATGAAAGAATGTCATCCATTATAGAAGAAGCAGATCTCGACTATATCAAATGGGACATGAACAGGTATATCACGGAGCCATACGCAGCGTCTGTAGAAAATCAAGGGGAATTCTTTCACCGTTATATAACAGGTGTGTATGAACTGTATGATCGTTTAACCTCAAATTATCCTAATGTCTTATTTGAATCCTGTGCGGGAGGTGGAGGCCGCTTTGATCTGGGGATGATGTACTATGCCCCTCAGGCATGGACAAGTGATGATACCGATGCTGCAGAACGACTAAAGATCCAATATGGGACGTCATTAGGATATCCGCTGTCATCAATGGGTTCCCATGTATCAGCTGTACCTAACCACCAGACGTTAAGAAGCACGCCATTGAAATTCCGTGGAGATGTAGCTTATTTCGGTACATTTGGATATGAATTAGATCCTTCCCAGCTACAAGAAGAGGAGAAAGAAGAAGTGAAGGATCAAATCAGATTCTTTACCAAACACCGCTCTTTAATTCAGCAGGGTGATTTTTACCGGTTGAAGAGTCCGTTCAGAGGTTTAGCTACGGCATGGATGGTAGTAAGTGAAGATAAAACGAAGGCTCTTGTAGGATGGTATCAACCGATGAACCAACCGAACCCATCTGCACATAGAATTCTCAAGTTGAAGGGCCTTAATGAGGGTTTTGAGTACAAGGTTAATGGTCGAAATAACCACTTCGGAGATGAACTGATGGAGCGTGGATTGACGCTTCCAACTGAATTTAATGGAGCGAATCCTGGGGCGGAAAGAGGCGGTGCGTTTCAATCTCTAGTCTATGAGCTCGAAAGGAACAAAGCAAAAAAAATGAATGATTAAGCAAAAAAAGAATGTGAAGATTAGCATTTCACTTTTAAGGTAGCAAAGGTAATTAGTTTTTTAATGCCTACTCAACTTATATTCAATGAATGTTCACTCCTTCTGTATAGCAAAAAAGTGCATAAATAAACTTATTTTTTACCATTGAAACGCTTACACATAGACAGCTACAATTAGACACAGATAAAAAAGCGCATTCATAAATTCATGCACAATTTTGATTCCGCTTACAGAAGGAGAGACAACTATGAGTCTATTTACTGTTGCATCATTTCTATTTTTTACAGCGTTAGTCGCTTTGATTTCTTGGTGGTTTACAAGAAAAGAAAATTTAGACACCCAGGACGGGTACTTTTTAGGCGGAAGGAATCTTGGGGCGTGGGTGATCGCAGGTTCCTTGATGCTGACAAATCTATCAACAGAGCAGCTGGTGGGACTGAACGCTCAAGGGTATTCAGATACGATCGCTGTCATGGGGTGGGAAGTAGGATCTGCCATTGCTCTCGTGGTCGTAGCCTTTTTCTTACTTCCAAGGTATTTAAAAGGTGGAATCACAACGATTCCGGATTTCTTGGAAGATCGTTATGATTTCGGAACAAAGCAAATTGTTACCATCCTCTTTTTGTTCGGCTATGTATTCAATCTACTGCCTCCGATTCTTTACTCTGGAGCGGTTGCAATAAACGGGATTTTTAATATTCCTGAAGCTCTTGGATTAAGCCGTACTGGTGGTCTTT
The DNA here is from genome assembly GCF_000786645.1 of Halobacillus sp. BBL2006. Lineage (GTDB taxonomy): Bacteria > Bacillota > Bacilli > Bacillales > Halobacillaceae > Halobacillus. Next base: position 427 of record NZ_JRNX01000272.1, on the reverse strand, counting down.
GGGTAACCGTATTCGCAATCGGTATTGTTGGATCCATTTACGCCATTTTCGGTGGTTTGAAAGCGGTTGCTGTATCCGACACGATCAATGGCGTCGGGTTGCTGATCGGTGGATTGCTCATTCCGATTATCGGATTGTTTGTGCTTGGTGATGGTTCTTTCACGAATGGATTTCAGACGATTGTAGAAAATTCCCCTGAGAAATTGAATTCTGTAGGGGGACCAGAAAGCCCAGTCCCATTCGGAACAATGTTTACAGGGATGCTGCTCGTTAATTTGTTCTACTGGGGAACAGCGCAGCACATTATGCAGCGGGCAATTGCTGCGAAGAACTTGAAGGAAGGTCAAAAAGGAGTTCTGATTGCGGCATTTCTTAAGCTGCTCGGCCCTGTATTCTTGATCTTGCCGGGGATTATCGCTTTTAATAT
>NZ_JRNX01000271.1 GCF_000786645.1 Halobacillus sp. BBL2006 | reverse complement strand
TGATCTCACAAAGAGTGAGGATGCCTCATCATCTGAAAAAAAAGGTCAGCTGAAAATCTATACAACCGTTTACCCACTTCAATATTTTACAAAGCAAATTGCAGGTGATTCCGCTGACGTAAGCTCCATTTTACCTCCAGGGTCGGATCCTCACACGTATGAGCCGACAACAAAAGAGATGGTAAAGATGGCAGAAGCGGACGCTTTCATTTATAGTAGTGCAGGTCTTGAAGGGTATGCAGAAACTATTTCTGATGCGATTAAACCTGAAGGAGTTACGATCCTTGAAGCTTCTGAAGGCATACAGTTAGAAAAACATGTACACAATCATGACGGAGGAAACAGTGAGGAAGATGAACACGCTCATGAAGAAGAACAGAGCAAAAATGAGGAAGCAGGGCATGAAGGTCATAATCATGGAGACCAAGACCCACACGTTTGGCTAGATCCTATTCGTTCCGTTCAATTAGCAGAGAACATCAAAGAAACGCTAGTAGAAATAAAACCAGAACAAAAAGATAAATTTAACGAAAATTTTAAGCAGCTGAAGAAAGAATTGCAAGATCTCGATCAGGAGTTTCATAACCAGCTTGAAAGCAAGCCTAAAAATAAAATCATTGTTTCCCATGCGGCTTATGGGTATTGGGAGCAAGCGTATGGTATTCACCAAGTGGCTGTATCAGGATTGAGTCCAACAAGTGAACCCTCTCAAAAAGAATTAGAGAAAATCATCGAAAAAGCCAAAGAAAATGATATTAATTTTGTATTATTCGAACAGAACGTGACACCTAAAGTGTCGGAAGTCGTTCAGAAAGAAATTGGTGCAGAGGCTCTGAGGGTGAATAACCTTTCAGTATTAACAGAAGAAAATGTGAATAATAAAGACAACTACTTCACATTGATGCGTGAAAATTTGGACGTACTTAGTGAAGCGTTATCTAAATAAACGGCATTATCAAATCCTATTGTTGCTCGGAAAGCGACCTTTTCCTGCAGCCCCAAACTCTCACGAATGTCTCGAAACTGAGTATTCAACAAATGGAGCTTTAATGGGATAAAAATAATTCAAAATTAAACAGCTGCGGACTAAGCGTTCGCAGCTGTTTGTTTTTGAGGACTTTTTTTAGTTATCGTCGCAACTAATACGAGGACTAACAATGCAACAATCACATAAAAGAACGATAGACCTGGAGCGAGATCCAGAAAGGTTCCAGAGAGAAAAGGTCCCAGGATACTTCCGATACTAAACGACATTCCACACAAGATATTGCCAGCCGGCAGTAAGTCTTTCGGTAAAAGGTCGGTCATGTAGGAAATACCAAGCGAGAAAAGCGAGCCGACAAATAACCCTGCAAGTGCAAACGTAACAAAAAGCATAACGACAGAATCCTCAAATATGGCAGCAGCTAGAAACGCTGCGATTCCACCCAAGACGACGGTTACAATTACTTTTTTTCTTCCGACTACATCGCTTAACGCGCCAAGCGGGATTTGTGAGAACAGACTGGCAAAGGCAAAGCTGGGTATGATCAACGATAAAATATTCACATCATGGCCGATCCTGAGTCCATAAACAGGGAAGATCCCGTGAAGGGTCGCCTCTAAAAAACCGTATGCCATTGGAGGTAGAAAAGCTACCCATCCAATTTTGATTGCTTTTCCGAACCTTTTTATTGAACTTGTTCCATAGGCTGTGGTATGGTCTTTCGCGGGAGTTTCATTTCTGACCCAAATCATCATTAGCCAAACAAGCATACTTAATAAAGCTGAGATGAGGAACGGGGCGTAAATGCTCCATTCAAGCAAATTCGTCATAAGTGGACCAATCGTGAATCCAAGGCTGAAAAACAGACCGTAGTAGGCGATGCTTTTGCCACGTGTATGTTTAGCCGAAGTAGCAGTGATCCATGTTTGTGTCCCGAAGTGGAGAATTTGATCCCCGATTCCTATGGTCACTCGTAAAATGAACCAAAACCATAGCGCCTGCCAAAATGGGAATAAGAGCAATGATAGAAAGACCAATGCGCCACCTGCCATTATCATTGGTTTGTAGCCGTATTTTTGAAGAGGTTTTTCCATGAATGGGGAAGATAACAGGATTCCAATATATAATCCTGTCGCGTGTAATCCATTTATGGATGAAGAAATCCCATTCTGTTCAAGAATGACAGCAATTAGTGGAAGCAGCATCCCTTGTGAAAAACCTGAAATAGTGACGAGTCCGATTAAAATCCAAAAACGTGATTTTGAGGATACGATAATGCCTCTTCCTTTCATGTTGTATGTCGACTTCATTATCGTAAACAATAGGAAAGAACGAGGCAAGTCTTTCGTTGTGAAGGTTATTTCCCTAGGTAAAACGGTTATTATATAACTAAAGGCGCAGCTAACTAAAAAGGAGTGGATAGAAATGGATTTTTATTTGAAAGAAAACGGTGTCCGTACTTCCTTCGAATTCGGACAATTGAACATCTCAGGAGATGAAACATTCGGCTTCCGCCCTTATCAACTGATGGTCGCTTCTATTGCTGGCTGCAGCATCGGTGTATTTCGTAAGATTTTGGATAAACAACGAGTAGATTATGAAGATATCAAAGTAACTGCTGAGGTTACGCGTAATCCTGACGAGGCGAACAGAATTGAAAATATTCACCTTCATTTTGTCATTAAAGGTTACCACTTGAATCAAGACAAGTTGCTTAAAAACCTAGATGTATCCAGAAATAATTGTTCTATGGTTCAATCGGTTAAAAATAGTATTGAAGTCAAAGAAACACTTGAGTGCATTGAGCTCAACAAGTAAAATAAAGGGAGCCTTATCCTTAATTTGGATAAGTGCTCTTTTTTAATGGAAAAAGGAGAGGTGCACCATGAAGAACTTAAGTATAAAAGTGTTTTTCTACATAGTGGGGCTGATAACAATTGCTCTCGGGATCACTTTGACAATCAAAGCGGAATTAGGGGCCGGTGCATGGGATGCGATGAACGTAGGCTTGACGGAAACGGTTGGGTTAACGGTTGGAAATTGGGTCATCATCATCGGCGCGATTCTAATCGTCACGAACGCCTTGATTGCTAAAGAGAGGCCAGATGTATTAGCCGTAATCACCATCCTTGTCGTTGGCAAGATGATTGATTTCTGGCTATTAACAGTATTTGAGTCCTTTGCTGTAGAAGGGTTCGTTAAGCAACTCTTCATTTTATTAGCAGGCATTGTAATTATTGCCATTGGCGTATCGCTTTATTTACAGCCTAAGTTTTCATTAAATCCTATTGATGGGTTCATGGTGGCCTTGCAAAAAAGGTTTGGTTTCAGTCTAACTTCTGCCAAGACGTTAACAGAGGTTTTTGCTTTAGTACTTGCTTTGGCTTTAGGAGGACCGATCGGTGTAGGGACATTGGTTATTCTTCTTTGTATTGGACCTGCCATTCAGTTCTTTGATCCTAAAGCAAGACGCGTCATGAATCAAATGCTCTCTTGATTTATTGAATAGACAAGGACCATCTTTCACAAGATAAGAAAAAACGAAAGGGTGGTCCATGCTGTGAAAACAAAATGGTTAGGACTAATCATTCTTATTGGGTTATATACACTGTTCAGTGCAACAACTATAGCTGCTGACGAAAAGGAAAGCGGCAAAGAGGGAGGCATCCCGAGTCACGTTTTAAATATATCCAAGGACAATACGTACCCGAATTCAACGGACGACCAAGAGCTGTTGGAGGCGGAAGAGATTACGAAGGAACTGATGAAGGATACAGATGTCCGCATTACGAATCCACAATTGATCGAAATGTTGAACGAAACCTCGTTAAAGCCATCTCCATTTGCTATAGGATATCGCGGAGAAATTTTTCTCGGGCGATGGCCGTTAGCGTATGAATCCAAGGAAACCAATATTAACTGGGAATATCAAGAAATCAATGTCAATGAACTCAGTAATCATGGTGGAAAAGCGACAGAAAAAATCAATTACCTTCAAAAAGAAGAAAAATCAATTAAAGGCGGTTTGACCTCAAGAATCAGTCATAGTGACCAGATGATGAAATTGATTTTACTTGAAGCTCAAAAGAACACTAAGCTTCCACTTTCTTTCAACACAGTGATCGGCAGAGGGACAAAACAGAACAACAGCTATGCCGTCCCTGTCAATAAAGTCGGCCTATTGCATGCCTATGCTCCTGCCGTTAACGAAAAGGGAGAAGTGGCCTTTGGAGACGTCTATATTAAGCTGAAAGGCTCTAAGAAGACGTTAATCGTCAAAAATGTAACGAGGCAAGGAATTGGAGCC
>NZ_JRNX01000270.1 GCF_000786645.1 Halobacillus sp. BBL2006 | reverse complement strand
GGCGGGTTCAACCAGAAGCGGCTGGCGGCGGATTGTTTTTTGACTTGGCTAGTCATACTCTCGATATTCTCGATTTTCTCCTCGGACCGATTCAGGAGGCCAAAGGTTTTGCATCGAATCAAGCGGGTTACTATGAGGCTGAAGATATCGTAACAGGTACATATCAATTTGAATCTGGCGTTCATGGTACTGGAAAGTGGTGTTTTACGGCGTTTGAAGATGTCGATCGAAATGAAATCGTCGGAAGCAAGGGAAAGATCAGCTTTTCTACTTTCGGGAATGACCCTGTTGTTTTGACCACTGCTGAAGGGACAGAAGAGTGGAGTTTTGAACGGCCGCAGCATGTTCATCAGCCGCTTGTTGAAACGATCGTTAAAGAACTGACAGAGGACAAAAGCTTATGTCCAAGTACAGGAGAGTCGGGTGCGCGAACGAACTGGGTGATGGATGCCATCGTTGGAAAATAGGGAATGCGGAACATGAAGAAAGTGCCAGGCCCCCATGACGTTAATGCTTTAACAAAGTAGGGGTCTGGCACTTTTTTATATTCTTACCCCGCCATTTCAGCCTCCAGCTCGCTTTTTCGCTCAAGCTTTTTATAAACGATCGCAAACAGCAACGATGGAACTGTAGATACGATCATTCCGAGAAACGCGTATCCAGGCTCAATCTCATATAAGAATCCGCCAAAAACCGTAAAGACGGCTGTACTCCAGCTTAGCGCCAAAGCTGCGTAGATGCCCTGCGCTTTTGGGACCAATTCTGGGGCAATATTTTTGATCAAGTATTGCATGAATGCATAGTGCCCCATCGCAAACGAGCAGGCATGAAGCACCTGGGAAATCGAGAAGATGGCGACGCTTGGAAAAGCAAATACGAGAATCCAGCGGATCGTCGAACCGAAAGCGGCTAAGATCAAGAGCGAACCTGGTGTGAAATTGCGAAACGCCTTGTCGGCCATCATGAAGAAGATAATCTCTGCGATCACGGCAATATTAATGATCGCGCCAATTAAATAGGTTGGTGTCTCTATTTCCTGTAAGTAAATATAGCCATAGTTGTAGTACGAAGCGTGGGCTGCCTGCAGGAGGATGACAACGACCAGGACGATGCCAAAGTGCTTCACCTTGAACACCTTAAGCATGCCGCCTTTGGTTCTCTTATCGGCCTGCGGCTTTTCAGATAAGACCTGAGGCGCTCGCAGGAAACCGAGGCACATAAAGATCAATAAGCCAGCGAGCAGACCCCATAAGATCGCTTCGTCGCCAAATTTCCCTGTAAACAAAGTAAGGATCATCCCGCCAGCGACGAATCCGAGCGAACCCCACGAACGGCTCTTTCCGTAGTCGTACAGCTGTCGATGCTGGACGAGGACACCAGCTGCGGTATCTAAGGCAGGCATCAAGGTTGGATATAGAAAGTTTATAAATAATACAACGACAAGCAAACTCGTAAACGAGTTGGCCAGAATCGATACCAGCAGGGCGATAATGGTGCCGAGCGTCATCGCATTGATGAGGCGTATACTGCTGAATTTATCGGATAGCTTAGGGAAGGCAGATAAGGTCGATAAGCCGCGGACGACAAGCCCTAAGCTCATGATTAAGCTTGCCTGTGATACCGTCATTCCCTTCGTATGAATCATCCACCCTGTAAAATAAGGGAGAAAGATTCCCCACGTAAAATAAAAACTGAAAAATTGTCTGCTCATCCAGCGATATGTGTTCATTGTTCCATTCCTCCAATGATTGCATCATATCAGGATGACCCCTACAATAATATGAGATATCTCATAGTTTGGATGGATGAAAATGAAAAAAATCACGAACCAAAAGAGGCAGCGCTATTTACAGGTACATCCGATTTCCGATCTGTTTTCTTTTCCAATCGAAGAATTTATCGAAGTTCATGAATATCAGCGGGATGAATGGATCATCAAAGAAGGCATGCGCCCGGACTATTTATTTTACGTGATCGAGGGAAAAGCGAAGATTTACGTCACGTATCAAAACGGGAAGAGCTCGCTGATTAATTTTATAAACGCCGAGGAATACATCGGTGAAATGGAGCTCGTCAATGAAATTTACTACACAAAAGGCATCCAAACCTCAACGAAGACGATCTGCTATGCGATTCCTCTTCAGCGCTTCCGCAAACAGCTGCTGGAGGATACAAAATTCCTCCTCGAG
>NZ_JRNX01000027.1 GCF_000786645.1 Halobacillus sp. BBL2006 | reverse complement strand
TCCATTCTCCCTTATCTGAAGCAGCAAATTGTTGCTAAGCATAAAGAAAGAAAACTAGAAGCTCAAAATGCATTCAATTTCGGAAAGCCCCTTATGACTTATATATTATTGGCCTTGAATTTACTCATTTTCTCGTATATTGAGTGGCAAGGGAATAGCACTTCGGTTTTAACTCTCATTGAATTCGGCGCTAAATACAATCCAGGGATTATGGAGGGGGAATGGTGGAGAATTGTGACGTCCATGTTCCTTCATATTGGATTGTTACACTTATTCATGAATATGCTTGCTTTGTTCTATTTAGGTACGGCTGTTGAACGGATCTACGGTACGATACGATTTACAGGAATATATTTTTTAGCGGGTATTTTTGGAGGAATGGCGAGCTTCATGTTAAACCCTCATGTAGCTGCAGGTGCCTCAGGTGCTATATTCGGTCTGTTTGGCGCTCTTTTGTATTTCGGGGTTAGAAATCGAAAGCTATTCTTCCGAACGATGGGATGGAACTTGTTATTTGTTATCGGTTTAAATATTGCTTTTGGAGTGATGGTCCCTCAGGTTGACAACGGCGCACATATGGGCGGCTTAGTTGGTGGTTTTATTGCCTCCATCATATTCAGTCTTCCTAAAAAGAAAAGTTTGATGGCTCAATCATTCGCAGTTGTGGCTTATGTAGTGATTTTAGCAATTATGATCAATTTAGGGCTGCAAAGTGTATTCAATGACCAACAGACTCTTAGCCAAGTACAGGAAACGCAGGAGCTTAATAAAAATGGAGAGTATGATGAAGTCATCTCCATAACAACTCAAGCGCTGAATAAGCCTGGGACTTATGAGGCGGCCTTAAGGTTTAATCGTTCTTATGCTTATATTCAAGTAGGGGAGAAAGAAAAAGCGAAAAAGGATCTAGAGACTGTTGTTGAAAATGAGCCTGAGATGGCGGAGGCCTATTACAATCTGGCCATTTTGTATCAGCAAAATGGTAAAAAGGAAAAAGCAGCTGAGTTCGCAAAAACAGCTGCTGAGTTAAAGCCTGATAATGACGATTTCCAAGAGCTCTCTAATGAACTTAATCAGTAGTATTGAAGGAGTTGGTGTTTGTTGCCAGTATCATCTTCAAAAAGAACCATGAGATGTTTGCCGTTTTTATCAAATAAGATTAATGGGATATAGCTTTGGATCGGGTGGGTGGTTTCAGTATCGGTGATACCTAAAATATAGTTTTTATAAAGCCCTTCCCAAAGCTGTCCTTTGATCCTTTGGTAATTTTCTTCGGTTGTTCCAGGGAACGGTTTTTCCTCATAGTCAGCTAATTCTGTCAGGGGGACGAGTGTGTATTGGTCTTTTGGAACTTGATAGTAGTCCAATAACTCATCCCACTGGGCCTCGATTTGCTGCTGTATACTATGGTCAAGTCTTTGCTTCCATTCTTTTTCTTCTGGAGAAGAAGGTTTATGGAAGGCTGTTCGAGTCGTATGAGGAGAGTCGATCACGTATAATGTATCTTCTGAGGTTGCCTGGACACTTTTTATAGGTTCTTCTCCTCGATGTATTTCGCCGTGGTGAAAAGTAATCGCCTGGTATTTTTGACTATCTTCCCCATGTAAAGAAGTTTGTTTGGCGATTTCATCGACATTTTCTTCCCATTTGCTCATGATTCCTTTTAAGCGACCGTTTACATAAAGAAGGGACACATCCTGGCGTAGATACATCTTTTCTTCTGTCTTTGAAGACATATCCCAGTGAACTTCATATTCATCTTCGTCTTCTTGAGAGGCAAATTCCAAATTTGTCTGGTAAGAAGTAAATTGGCTTTCTTGATCAAGCGGAAAGTACTTGATGACAGCTTCCTCCCTGAAATAATCGCTTAAAAAGGCAATAAATAAGGCCAGAACAAGAGGGCCTAACACCCAGTACAACCAAACCTTTTTCATATGAACATCCCCTTAAAATCTTCCTCTAAGTGGTTATGTATATGGTTATAGATATGTGGTTGAGAGAGAGGACATGCCTAAAATGGGTAGATCTCTTCATGCATGTTTTCTTGCATTTGGCAAAAACTAATCCTCATAGAGAAAAGAGGAGGGATTCAAATGGAAGATAAGCAGCCTCTCTTTCAAAGTTACGATAAAAATACAGCTTATTTACGTGAACGTCTAGGCGTTGATGAAAGCTTTGACATGATCCACCTTGACCTGGTCTATGCAGGTAGAGGAATGTCTCTATTCATGGTAGACGGATTCGTAAAAGATGACATTCTTCACTATTTGATGAAACTGTTATCTAAGTTAGACCCAGAGCAATTGGATCCTGATCCACTGAAACAGTTGTTAAAAACTCATTTGCCGTATGTCGAGCTTGATCAAGAGAAAGACTTAAATAAAGCTGCTGACACTGTCCTTGCAGGTCCAACGGCGCTGGTCGTTGAAGGTATAGATGAAGTCATTCTCATTGATGCGAGAACCTACCCTGTTCGTGGGCCACAAGAGCCGGATTTGGAAAGAGTTGTCAGAGGATCGCGGGATGGTTTTGTAGAAACGATCGTGTTTAATACCGCTTTGACAAGAAGGCGAATTAGAGATCGTTCATTAAGGATGGAATATATTCAAATCGGCCGCCGTTCCCAAACGGATGTCTGTTTATGTTATCTAAAAGATATCGCTGATACTGATCGTGTGGAACACTTACAAAGGGTGCTGAAAGAAATCGACACAGATGCTTTACCAATGGCTGAAAAGACTGTGGAAGAATTCATAAGCGGCCGCCATTGGAACCCGTATCCGGTGATCCGGTACACAGAAAGACCTGATACAGCAGCAGCCCATTTATATGAAGGTCATATTTTAATCATTATAGACGGATCTCCGAGTGTTATGATCACGCCTGCTACCTTGTGGCATCATTTGCAGCACGCAGAAGAATATAGGCAAAAGCCTCTCGTCGGTGCTTACCTTAGGGGAGTACGATTTTTCGCTTTCTTTGCTTCCATATTCATATTGCCGCTCTATTTTTTACTATCGATGCAACCTGGTTTATTGCCAGAGCAGATTTCCTTCATCGGGCCATCAGAGGCCGGTGTCATTCCTTTGATTCTTCAGTTTCTAATCGCAGAAATCGGAATAGATATGCTTCGAATGGCTGCCATTCATACACCTTCTTCTTTAGCCACCGCGCTAGGTCTCGTAGCAGCAATTTTGATTGGTCAGGTTGCCGTGGAAGTAGGACTGTTCTCCAGTGAAGTCGTTTTATATCTAGCCCTTGCTGCAATTGGAACCTTCGCCACACCTAGTTATGAGTTGGGATTAGCCGATCGGATCACCAGGATGGCGCTACTTATAGTTACAGGGATCTTTGGTTTGAAGGGCTATGTTGTAGGAATAACATTTTGGCTGATTTACCTTACTAGCATGCAGACTTTTAAAACCCCGTATCTATGGCCATTTATGCCTTTCTCATGGAAGCCATTCCGTGATGTCCTAGTACGGTCACCTATCCCGCTTAAAAATAGAAGACCAGCTTTCTTACATCCTAAAGACCCTGACCGATAAAGTGTCAGGGTTTTGCCATTTTCAATCGGTTCTGCTATTGATATAATAATGATGGTGATGCGAAATGAAAACGATTTACGATATTCAACAACTATTAAAGAAATTTGGAACCTTCATTTATGTCGGTCATCGGCTTGCAGATTTGGAACTGATGGAAGATGAGGTTCGGGAGTTATATAAGTCCCAGTGCATGAGTAGTGAGGACTTTCAGATGGCTATGCTTTTGTTGCGGGGAGAAATCGCGCGGATGAAAGATAAAGAGGAAGGGGAGAGGTTATAAATGAGCGAAACTTACTACATTGGTGCGGATATCGGAGGTACGACTGTGAAGTTAGCGATCATTAGGGAAAACGGTGAGATCGCTTCCAAATGGGAAATACCGACAAATACTCAAGGTAAGGGAAAGTCAATTCCTGAGGATATACATAAAGCTCTAGAAGAAAAGATAGTAGAGCAGGGAATAGAGAAAGATAATATCGCAGGAATTGGTGCAGGTGCACCGGGCTTTGTAGATACAAGTAATGGGTTCATCTATGAAGCAGTTAATATAGGATGGAAGGATTTCAATTTTGGAGATCAGCTGCATCAATTATCAGGGTTACCTGTTTGGGTAGATAATGATGCAAACTTAGCAGCACTTGGCGAGAACTGGCTGGGTGCGGGTCAAGGTTCAAAAGAACTGATTGCGATCACACTGGGAACTGGTGTTGGAGGAGGCATCATTACGAATGGTAAAATTCTAAATGGTGCGAACGGGACAGCTGCAGAAATTGGTCATGTCACTGTAAAACGTGAGGGAGGAGCTCCTTGTAATTGCGGAAAAACAGGCTGCCTAGAAACGGAAGCTTCTGCGACAGGAATCGTAAGAAAAGCTAAAGTCATGGCAGAAGATTATCCGGATTCACTGATGAATTCCCTCATTACAGCGGATACACTGACCGCAAAAGAAGTGTTCGAGTTCGCTTCCAAAGGTGATCAAGCTGCGAAGGAAGTATTACACGATGTCTTGGAAACTCTTGGATTGGCTATTGCCAATCTGGCCATCGCCATTAACCCGGAAAAAATTGTTATCGGCGGTGGTGTTTCCCAAGCTGGAAACCAATTGTTGGTTCCTTTGGAAGAAGCATTTAAAAAATATGCTTTAAAACGAACCGCTTTAGCCTCCAGTTTCCAAATCGCAGAACTAGGAAATGATGCAGGTGTTATTGGCGGGGCATACCTTGTTAAACAGAATCTAAGATAAAAAAAGTTGGGGCTTTAATAGCTCCAACTTTTTTAACGGTTGAAAATAGTTTACAGTTTATTTTCTAAGTATTTTCTTATATGATAGATGAAGTGCTTTGCGATTTAGAAATATATGTATGTCACATGTCACACCTATGTAATATGGATGTCATCTATTCTTGAAACTTTTGTGTTAGAATAATCGTCATAATAAAGCAAGCTGTTTAATAATTATCATAAGTGGAATTTGTAAATAGAGATATGGATTTTGGTAAAGGATCCGTAAAATAATCTTTCCACCAGTTAGATTCAGAGGAGGAACCACCATGCAATTGAGTAAAATTCGCATGCCTTTATTTATAATAGCCACAATTTTATTCGGAATTAAAACCTATGTGGTTTATAGGTTCATGTTTGATTTATCAATCGAAAATTCTATGCAAGAGTTCATCCTTTTTGTGAATCCGATTGCGAGTGCCTATTTGATTTTCGCCATAAGTGTATGGCTTAACCCAAAAAGACAGATGAAATACTTGCGTTGGACTTCATTGATTGGGTCATTGATATTATTTGTGAACTTGATTTTCTACCGTAATTTTACTGACTTCATTACCATTCCTGTGCTCTTTCAAGGAAACAACGCAGCAGATTTAACAGGAAGCTTCTTAACTCTGATACATTTTGAGGATGTTTTCATTTTCTTGGATGTCGCTGTTATTTGGTATCTAAGTAAGCAGCGGTTTGGGTTGTCGGTAAACCTGCCTGGCCAGGGAAAGATTGCAGCCACAGCGGTAACTTTCTTGTTATTGGCCGGAAATGTTGTATTAGCGGAAATTGAACGCCCGATGCTTTTTGTTCGAACCTTTGACCGGGAATACCTGGTTAAAAACATTGGTGTCTATAATTATCACTTATATGACGCTTCTATGCAGACGAAAACAAAAGCGCAGCGTGTTTTTGCTGATGGAAGTGAAATTAGTGAAATTGAGTCTTATTTGGACGAAAATTCTCCGGATGGGCAAGCCAAAGATGATGAGCTTTATGGCATTGCTAAAGACAAGAACGTTATTTTTGTTAGTGTGGAATCTTTCCAAAACTTCTTGCTGGATTCTGAAGTGAATGGGACGGAAACTACCCCATTCCTGAATGATTTAAAAGAAAGCAAGGATACGATTTGGTTTAAGAATTTCTACCATCAAACAGCACAAGGAAAGACTTCAGACTCAGAGTTTATTGTAGAAAATTCTCTGTATCCGTTAGGCAGAGGAGCTGTTTATTTCACAAATGCTCAAAATGAATATAACGCTTTACCAGAAATTCTAAATGAGCAGGGATATGAGACATCTGTTTTCCATGCGAACAATAAAAGTTTTTGGAATCGTGATGTTATGTACGACAATGTTGGTTATGACGAGTTTTATGGAGAGCAGTCTTTCCAAGTAACTCCCGATAATTCATTTGGCTGGGGTCTTGAAGATAAAGCTTTCTTTGAACAATCGATCAAATATTTGCAAGCTCAGGAACAACCATTTTACAGTAAATTCATTACTTTGACTCACCACTTCCCATTTGAATTGCCAGAGGAAAAAGCCAATATTGATCAATACGACTCAGGCTCCAAGACGCTGAATCATTATTTCCAAACGGCCCGTTATACGGATGAGTCACTCGAACAATTCTTCCAACAGTTGAAGGATGCTGGATTATATGAAGACTCGATCATTGTTCTAATGGGGGACCACTACGGAATTAGTGAGTATCACAATGAAGCCATGGGGCAGTTTTTAGGAAAAGAAATAAATGGGTATGAGCATATCCAGCTTCAACGTGTTCCATTTATGGTTCATATTCCTGGTTATGAAGAGGGTGGAGTGCGTGAAGAGGTCGTGGGGCAAATTGATGTGAAACCGACTCTGCTTCATTTATTAGGAATCGACAACAAAAATGATTTGACCTTCGGAGATAATATGTTTGCTAAGGATCGAAAAGATTTTATCGCTATGCGAGATGGAAGTTTTGTAAGTGAGCAGTATATCTTTACGGACGGTGTATGTTATGACCGCTCTTCAGGAGAAGAAATTCCTGAAGAAGAAGCAAAAGCATGCCAGCCGATTAAGAAAAAAGCTGACCAGGAGCTCCAATATTCAGACAACATTGTTTACGGAGATCTATTCCGCTTTTATGACTTTGACCAATAACAATAACAATCAAAAAATCACCATGGCACATTAGACCATGGTGATTTTTGCATTTTTTACATATATTTATACGCATCCGGGTAATGATAGTTACATACATACTTTGCACTTATGGAAAGCGAGGATCGTTATGTTTCGTTTTGAGAATGTTAGTCAAGAACCGCTGCACAATCTTAATTTTACAATTGAAAAGAATGAAAAAGTCATTTTATTTGGTCCATCAGGAGCAGGAAAAAGCACACTGCTCTTCTTGTTCAACCGTTTAAGCGATCCTGAGGAAGGTTCTATCTATTATAATGACAACCCAATACAGGAGTGTTCCATAACCGACTTAAGAAAGAATGTAGGGCTAGTCCTTCAATCGCCTAATCTGTTTCCTGGAACGGTATTGGATAATTTAAAGTACGGACCAGAGCTATTTGGTGAATGGGAGGACAATCAGGCTGAAACTTTACTGGATTATGTCCAGCTGCCTAAGTCTTTTTTGAACCGAGAAGTGGATCAACTTTCTGGAGGGGAACAACAAAGGGTGTCCCTTGCTAGAACACTGGCTAATTCCCCGGAAGTTCTCTTGCTGGATGAACCAACTAGCGCGCTTGACTACAGGACAGCTGATGAAATCGAGGACGTACTGGAAGAATTAATCCGAGTACACCAACTAACGATGGTAATGGTTACGCACAATCTCAATCAAGCACGACGGTTAGGAGATCGAGGATTATTCATCATGGATGGCCGTTTGCAGGAAGATGGCAAATTTCCGGATATGCTGGATCATCCAAAAACTAACAAGTTGTCAGAGTTTCTAGAAGAGTAGGGGATGTGATAGGCTATGGCACCTGAGGTTTCAAATCAATCGTTATTATTTCTGATTATCTTTGTTGTTGTACCGTTGGCGTTGTCCTATATTTACCAACTTGGATTAAACAAAAATATATTATGGTCAACCATTAGAGGTACGATACAATTATTTGCCATCGGATATTTACTTACTTATTTATTCGACTTGCCGGCTTTTATCGGCATTCCAATTACGGTCGGAGTAATGATCATCGTCGCGGCTTTCCACGCGAGACAAAAGGGAAAAGAACTTCCTAAGGTTCTTTTCGTCATACTAATTGGTCTTGTAGTTGTAGAGGCAAGCGTACTCACCCTGTGGCTTGTATTTGATATGGTTCAATTCCGTCCTTCAGAAGTCATTCCTATGAGTGGAATGGTTATAGGAAACAGTATGGTAGCGATGGGACTAGCACTTGAAAGAATGAAAAGTGAATTTAAAGAAAATAACGGAAGAATACTTGCAGCTTTATCTTTAGGAGCAGAACCAAAGCAGGCTTCACATTTAATCGTCAGGAAAACGCTGAATGCAGCCCTCATTCCGAACATCGATCGTTTAAAGACAATTGGACTTGTCCAATTACCAGGGATGATGACAGGTCTCATTTTAGGTGGTGTAGAACCTGTAATGGCGATTAAATATCAATTAGTTATTTCCCTTAGTATTTTTTCATCGGTATCTTTGAGTGCTATGTTTGTTACTTTAGCGATGTATAAACATTTCTTTAATAAGAGTAAACAGTTATTAGAGTCGGAAGAGGAAATCCGAAGCAACTAAAAAATCGAGCTGCTCTTAATAAGAGCGGCTCGATTTGTGTTTTTACCCGAATAAATTAGAGTAAATAGTCATAACAGAGAACCATCCGAACATTAATGCTGATACGGCTGCAAAAAGAACGGCAAAGAAATTTTTTGATTTGATTTCACGGAAAACGGCAAGTACACAAAGGATTGCAACGATTAAAAGAAGAATAGCTGTTATCAAGTTCAGCACCCCCTATATCCCTTTTCTTTATTATCATCCTGAAAGCATGGATGTTATACTATATGTAGCTCATTTCAGTCCATATTTATTTTATAGCATAAAAGGTAAAATGTCGAGTCATCAATGATGATTTTACAAAAATTATGAAGAGGTGTTCAGGCTTTGATTAAAATTTCCCGTTTACCACTTGGTCCCATGGCCACAAACTGTTATGTAGTATATGAAAATAAACAAGCACTAGTCATTGACCCTGGTGGGGATTTCAATAAATTAGAGAGTTATTTAGAGGATAGAGAGCTCGATGTTAAAGCAATCTTACTGACTCATGCGCACTTCGACCATATCGGTGCTGTTGACGAAGTGAGAGATGCATACAATGCTCCGTTGTATTTGCATGAAGCAGAGGCGGATTGGCTTACAGATCCCTCTAAGAATGGTTCAGGGCTTTTCCAATTGGGTGAAATTAAAGCACGTCCTGCTGACCATTTTTTGAAATTAGGGCAGACAGAGATTTGCGGTTTCAGTTTTGAAGTACGTCACACACCAGGGCATTCGCCGGGAAGTGTGTCCTTTGTATTTCGAAATCAAAGGTTTACTATTGCTGGAGATACCTTGTTTCAGCGAGGCATTGGCCGCACGGATTTACCTGGCGGAAGCCGTGAACAACTAGAAACCAGCATCCAGGACCAGTTATTCAGCTTACGCAACGATATGCGTATTTATCCTGGGCATGGAATGCCAACAACGATTGAAGAAGAAAAAAGAGAGAACCCTTTTTTCACGTAGAGGAAGAAAAATAAAAAA
>NZ_JRNX01000269.1 GCF_000786645.1 Halobacillus sp. BBL2006 | reverse complement strand
ATCTCGCACGTTCAGAATCTAATGAAAATCCGGTCTATTACGTCCAATATGCTCATGCTCGAATTTGCACGATGCTTAAACAGGCAGAGGAAAAAGGTTTTTCTTCCGATTCCTTTGATGGCAGTTTATTAACCTCTGAGAAGGAAGAGGATCTATTGAAACGTTTGGGTGAATTCCCTCAAATTGTTGCGGATGCAGCAGAGAAGCGTACGCCGCACCGTGTTACGCAGTATGCCTTTGATCTTGCTTCCAACCTTCACAGCTTCTATAATGCCGAAAAGGTGCTGGATCAAGATCACAAAGATCGAACGGCTTCTCGTATCGCACTGATGAAAGCAGTAAGAACGACATTAAATAATGCACTACAATTGGTTGGCGTGTCTGCACCAGATCAAATGTAATTGCATAGATTATTAAAAGGGCGTCTTTGCTAACGGGGCAGGGGCGTTCTTTTTCTTATGAACATTTGAAAACGCTCGCAAGATTATTGGAGAAATGGATGACATCACAAGTGAGAGCAGAGAATATAGTCAGGTAGAACACAAAAGTCAGGATATTCTCGAAAAGATTAGATATAAAGGAGAAGAGATGAAATGAAGGAAGTTTTGTTAGCTTTACTAGCTGGGCTGATCGTAGGAATCTTATTTGCATCGTTAAAATTACCGATTCCCGCACCACCGGCAATATCAGGTGTGGCAGGAATCGTCGGTATCTATTTAGGTTTTAAAGTCGTCGGGTGGGTCGCACCGATGATTACGGAATTTATAAAATAATACTTACAGCAAAGGTCGCAGGAGAACTGCGATCTTTTCATTTATTCTGGTAGCTAAAGATCGTTTTTTTAACCATGTTTCATCAAAGTTAATCGCATCATCGAAATCTTTTAAATACGCTTCTCGAAGTTCTTGCAGGAAGGATTCCTCATACACAAAAGTATTCACTTCTTTATTCAAAAACAGGCTTCTTCGATCAAAGTTCGCCGTACCGATGTCGGCAAACTGTTCGTCGATCATGATGAGTTTAGCGTGATAAAAACCTGCGTCAAAAAAGCGGATGCTTGCTCCGTGTTGATAGAGCTCATAGAGATACGTTATTCCCGCTGATTTTACGAAAGGATGATCCGCCTTTAAAGGTACTAATATTTTTATATTGACGTCATTCTTCAATGCTTCTTTGAGCGAAACCATTAATTTGGTAGTCGGGATGAAGTAAGGCGTTCCAATGAGGATTTCTTTTTTTGAAAATCGGATCATTTGGTCGAACTCTTTTTCTAATTCCAAGCCGTCCGTTGCGGAAATTTTTATTTTGGACTTTCCTTCATCGTGGTTAGGGATGGCGGGAAACCGATCTCCAGTAGCCAAATACCAGTCATCTAGAAAAATCTCATGAAATTCTTTGACAACTGGCCCAGTTAAACGGAGGTGGTAGTCTCGCCAATCCCCGAATTTAACCGTTTCCCCAATGTAATTTTTCCCAATATTAAATCCTCCTGCATATCCTATTTTTCCATCGATGACGGTAATCTTCCTATGGTTTCTTCGATTCAAATGATAAAAGAAATATGGGAACTTTGGAACCTCGGCAAACTGAAATTCCACTCCAGCAGCAGTAAGTTCTTTTCGCATATTTTTATTGATTCGATAACCGCCGACCCGATCAACTAATAAACGTACAAGAATTCCTCCCCGCGCTTTTTCTTTTAAAATATGCAGGAAATTTTTGCTTATATAGTCGTTATCAATAATATAAAAACAGATATCCACTTGCTCGCGCGCGTTAGAGATATCCTGAAAGAGACGCTCGTA
>NZ_JRNX01000268.1 GCF_000786645.1 Halobacillus sp. BBL2006 | reverse complement strand
GCACTGGAACTAGATAACAAAAAGGGAGAAGGAGCTAGGCGAGACCCCACAGGGAGCGAAACGACTGAGGAGGCTTGCCAGTTCCCCCACAGGAAATCGAGTCTTATACAATCCTGCTCGATAGTGGAAGAAGGTTGATTAACCTATTGTTCTGTTAGAACGAAAATCTCCACAGACAGTGATAAGCCATAAAAAAAAGACAATCCACTAGGAATTGTCTCAATTAATCGTATTCACTTAGTTCATACCCTTTTTCAGCACTTCAATTTCCTGCTTTAGACGGCGGTTTTCTTCTTGAATGGTTTCCGTGCCTTCGACCTTCCTGGGCAGCAAGTTGATTTCATACCAGGCTTTGCTGTTAGCATCACTGACCTCAGTCGTTCGTCTCACCGTAGCGTGGGGGTAAAGCTCTCGCAACACTTTTATTTCTTCCGTAGATAACCGCAATTCTCTAAAATAAACGCCTTCACCAAAGGAATCAGACAAAAATTTCTTCAGTTCATTCTTTGTCATCTCTTGCACTCCTTTATTCGGTTATCTTCCTATCTCTTAGGACTTTTGATAAACGGACTCTTTCACTACAACGTTGGCTACAACCTCCATTGGATCCAGCAAAGGGGTTGGGAGGTGATAAGGTCTTAGAACCAATCCAATTTCCGTACACCCGGAAATGATCAACTCCGCTCCGTTATCCAACAGCTCCTGAGACGCTTCTTTCAACAGATGCAGCGGCTCACCATCCGTATTCCCACTCTTGATTCCATTTTCTCCATAAATGGCACGCATGACCTTATCGTTTTGGGTCATAGGAGTCGGATAAATGACATCTAAATGATCCAGATATTTTTCAAAAAGCCCTGTCTCCAAAGTACCCGTCGTAGCTAATACACCTACCTTAGAAACGCTTGGGTAATAGTCACTGATATATTTCTTCAGCTCCAGAAAAGCATTTAACAAAGGAAAGGAAACTTCTTTTTGCACTTCTTCGATGAAATAGTGTGCAGTCATGCAAGGGATGCAAGCAACATCCACTTCTAACTTCTCTAAGTTTTTAGCTGCGTGAACCATTTCTGGGACAGGATTCTCCCCTCTGCCTGAAATAGCTTCTGTTCGATCAGGTATTTTCGCGTTACTGTCTATGATGACACGGAAATGCTCCTGGTCTTTTTTTGCATGCGTAGCCCGAATAATTTTCATATAGCATTCTGCCGTTGCTTCAGGTCCCATTCCACCAAGTATGCCGATTATTTTGTCGTTCATGTAATGCCTCCTTGCGAAAGACCTGGTGATTACAAAATTCCTGCTACTCTGTTTTTCAGAGGCTTAAATAATTTTTCCTCATCCATTTCCGGTCTCGCTTTGTTTAATTGTTCGAGTGCGATTTTTGCTCCGGGATCCATGCCTTGACAGCCCGCTAATAATACAACATCATCGGTGCCTGCTTCAGATAATGCATGGTGAATCGCATCGTCCAGTTCTTTATATAAGTCCACTTTAATTCCAGCTTCGTCCATCATCTCTTGAAACACGCGCACTTCTTCTTCGGTGACTTCGTCTTTCTCAGACACATGAGATTGACTTAAGGTCGCGATTACTTCTGTCAAACCAAGCTTAGGTGCCCATTCTTTAATCGCTTGAGCATTCTCTCGGTTGACCGTAACTCCGCGGCTCCCTCGAATTGCATAAACCAGTTTCAAGTTCTTATAATCCATTTGCTGCAAGGTGCTTAACGTAACATTGATGTTTCCATAATTCGCAAAGTGGTCGTCGAGAATCTTAAAGTCTTCTTCGAAAACCATCTCAAAACGGCGTTCAACACCACCGAAGGCTTTTAGACCTTCTTGAATGGTTGGAATCGGTACCTCGTTCAGTAAGCCTATAGATACGGCTACCATCGAATTGTAAACGGAATGGTATCCTGGAGTTGATAAAACAATATCAAACTCCATAGGCTGATAGGTGGTACCCCCAACCGTAAATGGCTTACGAACTTCAACTGTAAACTTAGCTCTCCCTGTAGAAAGATCAAGGTTCTTACAAATCAGATCTCCATCACCAGTTTCTACACTGAAAGTGAGGACCTGGGCTTCTGTTTCTTCTATTAGAGAGGCTGAATAAGAATCATCAAGGTTGAGCACCGCCCACTTGTCTGGCCCCGCATTGCGAATCAAACTTGCTTTACTATTAAAGTATTCTTCAAACGATCCATGTAGGTCAATATGTTCTCGACTAATATTATTTAATGTAACGATGTCAAAATCCACGCTGCCTACTCTATTTAGATCAAGTGCAGATGATGAGACTTCCATCGTGACATGAGAAACACCCTGGTCCCGCATTTGAGCGAAATAATGGTGGAGGTCCAAGGATTCAGGTGTCGTTAGTTTTGTCGGCTCTGAATAGTCACCAAATTTTACAACTACAGTACCAATAAGGCCTGTCTTCAGTTTGTGCTCCTCTAAAATGGCATTCGTCATGAAAGAAGTAGACGTCTTACCATTCGTAGCTGTAATTCCGATCGTTTTCAACGCTTGGGAAGGATGGTCATAAAAGGCATCACTCAACGCCGCCAGCGCTTTCCGACTGTCTTCGACCCTGTACTGAGGGATTTCCTTCCAGTCCTCCTGGTAATCTTCCACAATGATGGCTGCGGCTCCATTCGTCACGGCTTCTGGAATATAGGTGTGTCCATCGGTTTTAAAACCTTTGATGCACACAAAGACGTTCCCAGGTTGAACAGACCTTGAATTGTAAGCCAATCCTGTAATATCTAGATTTTTTTCATTCCACGCCTCTAGCACGTGAATGGATTTTAGCAATTCATTTAGTTTAGCCATACCTATCTACCTTCCCTGCAAAAATTTAAGCTTGTACCTATGACATTTTTCATTCTATATCGATAATATTCAGCATTTCCTACTATCTAAGCTGGATATTCCCTTTTTCAAGGCTTCAAAACGACCTATCCTTTTTTGAGAACCTTCCCAGCGACCAACCCTGCCATTTTCTTACCGAAGGCAATGGCCGGCTTCGGATCTTTGGCGTCCCAGATCGCATGGGCTTTTGGCCGGAAGTAGGAAGCTAGTACATTTTTGACTGATAGCTGTCCTGTTTTCACATATTCTCTTACTGCCAGTAAATCTTCGTAAGCGTACCAGAAAACAAGGTTCTTATCCTCTTCGATTGCTTTTGGATCCACAGGGTTTTCTATTAACTCCCTGTACATGATATATGGAATATTAATACCTGTTTTATCAAGTAAGCTATTTAAGTTGGTAATCCTAACATTGATTTCAATTAAATAAAAGCGTCCGGTTTCTGCATCTTTTTTAAACTCGATTTCAGCGAACCCTTTGTAGCCAATTCCTTCTAAGAATTTTGCTCCTAGATCATATAACTCAGGTACATGTTTTTGCTGCGTATAGACGGATGCACCAAAGTTAATCGGAAACTGACGGAGCTTCTGACATGTGACCCAGTGTGTCACTTTGGCCTCCTGATTCAAGTAAGCATCGAACGTGTACATGTGATCATCAAATCCAGGAATGACCCTCTGGATGATCACTTCGATATCCGCTTCTTTTGCTAGATGAACTTTTTCAAGTAGTTCTTCTTTATTATAAACTTTAAATAATTTCCTTCTGAATTTTGATACGAATGCAGGTGAATCGACCGGTTTTACCAGACATGGGTATTGGATCGTTTCTTCTACTTTCTGCACAAAATTCTCATCGTCTGCATTGACGGTTTCCGGCACGGCCACTCCATGTTCGGATGCGAGGGCATGCAGCGTGCCTTTGTCCATTATTTTAGTATAAAGGCCTTGTTCTGTTTGTGGAATAAGGAAATATTCC
This sequence comes from Halobacillus sp. BBL2006, assembly GCF_000786645.1. Lineage (GTDB taxonomy): Bacteria > Bacillota > Bacilli > Bacillales > Halobacillaceae > Halobacillus. The sequence continues at coordinate 511 of NZ_JRNX01000268.1, read as the reverse complement.
CGTAATTCATGCAAATGCTCATCAACAAATTCTACATATGGGTCTGCTGTTGGAATAAGCACAGGAGGGACGCTTTCTTTCTTTGCGTAATCAATCAAGAAAGAAAGGAGCCCTTTTGGGTCTTCTTTATAATGAGGTCCGATTAACGCTTCTGTCACATACTTCGATTCCAGGCCGTATGCGCCCGTCCACGAATAGTCAACCGCCGCAACGTGAACACCGTGTACTCCTAAACAGCGAATCGTACTTAAACCTATATAATAATTTGCACCTAAAACAACCGCTTTGTTATTCATGAATAATCCCCTTTTTCAAACAGCACATACCATGCATTTTTATCGTTCACTCATTAAGATTTCGTCCTACCTATAAACATATTTATTTTACCACACTCTACTATGTAACAAAACGTCCAAGGTACAGCATCAAGAAATCTGCATCGTTTCATGGAAAAATATGTATGACCTGAGGTGGAAATATACGGAATTAAACTACATACAAAACACAAAAA
>NZ_JRNX01000267.1 GCF_000786645.1 Halobacillus sp. BBL2006 | reverse complement strand
AAAAGCCACCCTTGAAGGTAAGAATAAGTTTCTAGGATTTTGGTTTTTCCTAGGCGGAGAAACTGTACTATTCGCAAGTTTATTTGGTACGTACCTTGCGTTGAATGGTTCGACACAAGGAGAAAATACACCTGAGCACTTGTTCGGCTTGGAGCTCGTTTTCTTAATGACCATGCTTCTATTAACAAGTTCCCTAACTAGTGTGTATGCGATGTATCATATGAAGAACAATGATTTCGGTAAAATGCAGACGTGGTTAGCCATCACTGTACTTTTAGGTATAGGTTTCCTTGGATGCGAGCTTTATGAGTTCTTTCACTATATCCATGAATATGAATTCACATTCCGATCTTCTGCATTTGGTTCAGCCTTTTACACATTAGTTGGTTTCCACGGGGGACACGTGTTGTTCGGGCTATTATGGATCACTACATTGATGATCCGAAACCAAAAACGCGGGTTGAATCTTTATAACGCACCGAAGTTTTATATCGCGAGTCTTTACTGGCACTTCATCGACGTTGTATGGGTATTCATCTTTACTGTCGTTTACCTTATGGGAAAGGTGGGTTAATCAATGGCCAACAGCAATTCAAAGCCAGCTCATCAGGCACAGTATGAACGTAAGCAGCACAGAGAAGAAATGAAGCAGCAAGTGATTAGTTTTGTGCTTATGATTTTGTTTACACTCGTAGCATTTGCAATGGTGATTTTTGAAGTGAATTCTTACTTCATTATCCCGACATTAATTATCCTTGCCGTTGTCCAAGTGGCATTCCAGCTTTATTATTTCATGCACATGAAAAATAAAGGACATGATATGCCGGCCTTAATGCTTTACGGGGGAGCAGCCGTTGCTTTCTTAACGATTGTTACGTTCACATCCATCATCTGGTGGTAAGGCTCGTAGGGCATCGAAAAGCGGTAGATTAATCACGAATTAATCTATAGGAAACTTAGTAATGGAAAAAGACCGGGTTACCGGTCTTTTTCTTATGTAAACAAAAGATATGACCAAATTATGAACAATAAACAATTTCTCGAACCTATACTCGTTTTTTTTCGTAAAATTCGTTAAAATAAAGAAGTGAATAAACTTTCTGAGGTGAGACACCTATGTGGTTAGAACTGCAAATATTTGGATTTCGGGCTTTATGGAGTCCTCTATACTTATTGTTCATTTTATTACTCTCCGCAGGGTATTTTTATATAACTGGACCAGGAAGAGAGAAAGGCGCTGATAAGCCTACCTATCTCCAACAGTCCATGTTCTATTTGAGTATGCTGCTTCTTTATGCAATTAAAGGGTCACCCATCGATCTAATCGGACATATCATGTTTACTGCTCATATGACACAAATGGCTTTATACTACCTGCTGTTTCCGATCTTAGTTATTAAAGGAATTCCTTTTTGGATTTGGAAAAAGTTATATGAGATGAAAGGGCTTCACCCAATCTTTAAACTTGGTACGAAACCCTTGTTGTCCTTGCTTTTGTTTAATGGATTTTTCTCTATGTATCATATGCCGGCAATCTTTGACTTCACGAAATCTAACGAATGGGCACATGCTATTACTACAACGGTAATATTAGTTACTGCTTTCTTTATGTGGCTTTCAGTATTCCCACCGCTTAAAGAAATGGATCGTCTTAGTCCAATATTGAAGATTGGCTTCATCTTCGCTAATGGAGTATTAATCACTCCAGCTTGTGGATTGATCATATTCGCTGGATCACCTATTTATGAAACATACTCTCAATCAGGTGCCTGGATACAAGCGATGAGTCTGTGTGTGCCTGCTGACGTATTAAACAGTCTCTCACAAAACCTCAGCAGTGGACCGAATACCTTTGCACCTATTCCTCTGATTGAGGATCAGCAACTAGGTGGAATCATTATGAAGATTACACAGGAAATCATTTTCGGTTCTGTGATTGCGTATATCTTTTTCAGTTGGTTTAACCGTGAAAGGGAGACAATTGACCCAATCCCTAATCATTTACAAAGTGAATCTTAATAAGTAAGGGAGGCCTAACTAATGGTCGGCCTCTCTTTTTATATTGAAAAACATATAAGTGTTTTGAGAAGAGGTGTCATTATGCCATTATTGCCAACTTTAAGCACGACTTTCATTGTACTAAGTGCTATACTCGTTGCTATTGGATGGGGCTTAATTGTAAAAAACAAGAGGAAGGCTCATAAAGGAGTCATGATTGCAGCAGCGATCAGTGCCTTGACATTTTTCATCATTTATTTAAGCCGTACTATCTTTGTAGGAAATACGAGTTTCGGCGGTCCAGATGAGATTAAGATTTATTACACCATTTTTCTTATCTTTCATATCTTCTTAGCGACGGTAGGAGCAGTCTTTGGAGTCGTTACTTTGACTTTTGCCTTTAAACGAAAAATAAAGAAACATCGAAAAATCGGCCCTGTTACAAGTATCATTTGGTTTTTTACAGCCATTACAGGTGTAGCTGTATACTTGCTCCTTTACATCATCTATGACGGTGGTACAACCACAAGCATGATAAAAGCTATATTAGGGACATAATCGACTTTTTCAGCAACGATTCGTAAAAAAACGACTTCGTTGCTGTTTTTTAGGCATAATATTGTTTAGGGTTGGGGAAGAACAGGAATATAGGTCAGTATGGATAGGATAATATACATAAGAAAGGGATGTTTAAAGATATGGAACTGAAGACCGACCGTTTGCACATGATCCCCATTACCATAGACTTATCTCAAATGTTAATGAAAAACTCCCTGGCATTTTATTATAAGTATCAATTGCCGTGGAATAAGAATTGGCCGCACGATGGGTTGAAAGCACTGTTGCCTATCTACGTAGAAAAACTGGAAAATGATGAAAGTGAACTTGGATTCGGTCCATGGATTATGATGGACATCGCAGGCGAGCATGTTGTTGGAGATATTGGATTTAAAGGAAAGCCAAATGAAGAGGGTACGATAGAAATCGGTTATCATGTCGTTGCATCAGAACGCAATCAAGGTTATGCTTCTGAAGCCGTTGATCACCTTTGCAGCTGGGCATTTACTCAACCAGACGTGAAAGGGATAGAAGCACAATGCGATAAAGGCAATATCGCTTCACAAAAGGTCTTGATTAATAATGGCTTTAACCATACAGGTAGAAATCGGGACATATTGATGTTCAAAAAGGAAAAGTCGGCTCATAAGTCTAAGGATCATTTTAAAGAGGTATAAAAAAACCTGAAGCATTGCTTCAGGTTTTTTTTATATCTTTAAGTTCCATTTAATAATTCCCGCTTCTTTTGCAGAGTTAAATGCGATAACAACTAAAGGTCCAAGGATAAATCCAGCAAGTCCAATCAACTGTAGCCCTAAATACATAGCAATCAGGGTAGCAAGAGGGGATAAGCCGATATGACGTCCCATTACCTTAGGCTCTACGGTTCTTCGAATTGCCAATAGAATAATGGCAAGCAAAGCGAGCTTCGTGCCCATTTCAATTTCACCAATAATGAGCATATAGATGGACCAGGGTCCCAGGATGACGATGGAGCCAATGATCGGGATAAAGTCAATTATCCAAATCAATATGGACATGATGATTGCGACTTCGGGTGCAATCCACAACAGGCCTGCAAGCGAAACGACGAAGATAACGATGCTGACAAGGAATTGTGCTTTTAGAAAGCCGAAGACGACGTAAGATAAACGAGCGTTCATGAATTTGACTTTCTCAGAAGTTGCTTCAGTAAAGTTCGCATGCATCTTATCCTTTAATCTTGGTAATTCAAGCATGAATAGAAATAAAGCAATTAAATAGACGAGCAAGCTTACAAGATACTCAGGAATTTTCGCTGCTGCCGCTGCGATATTGGCAAGCTGAAGTTTCTCTGAAATGGCGGCGGTCGTTTTGTCTAGGGTGTTCATCAATTCGCTTGCAACTTTATCTACAAATTCTTTCGGCATGCTTTGTGTAAAACTGTTCATATTGTTTTGCCAGTTCAACAGAACATTGTTAATTTGATTAATGTATTCTGGAGCGTTATCTGCCAGTTCAATGATCTGTGCCACAGATCGGGTTATTGCATATGTACCTAATAGCCCTAGGAAAAGGACGAACAATAGGAACACGACGGTAACAGCCATCTTACGATTGATTCGGAAACGAAACTGAAGCCAGCGAACCGAGGGGTTCAGAAATAGAGCTGTAACGAATGCAAAAATTAAGGGAATAGAAACAGGCAGAATAAAGTAACAGACGATGATGAATAGCAGAGATAGCAAGATGATAATCCATTGTTTTTTGGTCAGGTATTTAAACAATTTATGTATGTATCTCCTTTCCCTTAATGAAAAAAACTTTCACGGCATTTTTGAAAAAAAGCCGCTCATCATATGAAATGATGTGCGACTCCTTTCGATGTTACCGGACATCTGTGTCAAGCGTAATAAATGAATTTTTACTTGCGTTGATCCGGATTGCTGGATAGTTCTTTCATTTTTTCTAGTACTTCCTGGTTCTGATTTTCTTCAGCCCATCTTGTCAGTCTCTCAAGCACGACGTGTTCAGGGACTTGGTTATGGTATTTCTTCGCAGGCTCGACCACTTTTTGGACCAAACCTTTCGCTTTCTGGATGATGCCAGTAGAGAAGCCTTCCTGTTCACCATACTCAACACCGTGCGGATAATAATGGCGGCCTAATAAAGGTGGAAGCAGACGGATAACCGCATCCCCTTTATCGACGTCACCTTCTACCGCGTAACCTTGAATACGGATATAATAAGTAATGTTCTTTTCTGGAGCATTCAATTTGTAGTCATAGGTTACTCGTTCATAATCCCAAGAACCACCCAAGATGAATCCGTTTCTTTCCATCAGATCAGTCAATGGTCGGAAATCAACCATTAGTCCATCTATACCAGTGCCTTCTAATTTCATTACTTCCACCTCACAAATTGTTATGTATCTTCATTAATTTTAGTATGAAACAGCTCAACTTGCAATTGCATCAATTGTCCCAGCCAGTTTACTCATTAATATAGGCTTTTGCCACTTTATTATACTATAAAAGGCTATCGCTTGCATGTAATAAATTTTATAAAAAGGGGACACTAACTACTGATATTGAATTACTTAAAGGAGGATCTTTCATGAAAAGCGTAAAAGACATTATGACTAGTGATGTTTCTGTATGTCGTACAGATGACTGTCTTTCTGATGCGGCTTCTATGATGAAGCAAAAGAATGTAGGTGCGATTCCGGTTTGTGATGATCAAGGTAACTTAATGGGAATGGTTACTGACCGTGACCTCGTCATTCGTGGTTATGCTGATAAGAAGCCTGAATCAACACCAATTCAGCAAGTGATGAGTGATCATTTGTACAGCTGTACTCCGGACTGCTCAACACAAGAGGCAAGCCAAATCATGGCTCAACACCAAGTTCGCCGTTTGCCTGTTGTTGAAAACGGAAAACTGACAGGAATCATTTCCTTAGGTGATTTGTCTGTAGATGAAATGTCAGACCATGCCGCTGGCGTTGCATTACAGGATATTTCTGAACGTCCAGAACTTCATTAAGTGATTCGATCTTAGACCCGTACGCTGATACGGGTCTATTTTTGTACATAAAAATTCATAGCATCCTAAGTCTGGGCTTATAATTACAATAAGAAACGATGGGTGGTGAGAGTGGTGTGAAAAAATATGCAGCTTTCTTAATTGTTGCTATAGTGATTTCAATTGGAAGTATGCTCTGGAAAGAGACTCAAAAGCACGAGCCCGTTGATAAAGGACAAGTCGTAGAAGAGACGTTCGCTATAGAAGAAGAGAGGCAAGCCGCAAAA
>NZ_JRNX01000266.1 GCF_000786645.1 Halobacillus sp. BBL2006 | reverse complement strand
GAAAAATAAAGAAAAACAGTTGAATTGGATATTTTTAGATGAATTAAGCGCTTACATGAATTGTAACGAATCATTTTTGCTCATTTCCGGGTTTATTTACAATTTGTTCCGGGTATCTACTTTGTGATAGTCTGAATTGTGTAAATAATCTGAAAGGGTGGATTCGTTATTAGTGACGATCTGAATTTAAATTACACTGCTGAGATGGATAAGGCCATGCATCAGGCGCATAATATGAGTTATGCAGAGTACAGCAGAAAGTTAGATACCCGATTAAAAGTTGAAGAGAAACGTCAACGTGAGTTCGAACAAAGTAAAAAGATGTTTGCGCAGGTAGAACGTCAATTGCATAAATAAAGAGGGAATCAGGTGACCTTTAGTTACCTGATTTTTTCATGTTATAATGAGAATGGAAAACATATAGAAATCTGTTGGAAACGACCGAAAAGTGTTGAAAAATGAGCGATTTTATCCTAAAAGGAAAAAGTTGATATCAGTTTCTATATGATATAAGATTGTAATGAGAATAAATTGAGAATGGTTCTTTGATCCATATTCAACCAGCACATTCCATAATAACAATAGATACTGGAGGTATTAACTATGGCAGGATCAACTTTAGAAATAAAAGATCTTCACGTAGAAATCGAAGGTCAAGAAATCCTAAAAGGTGTTAATCTTACAATCAACGGCGGTGAATTTCACGCTGTTATGGGGCCAAACGGAACCGGTAAATCTACTTTAGCGTCCGCGGTTATGGGTCACCCTAAATATGAAGTAACAAAAGGTGAAATCTTATTGGACGGCGAAAACGTTCTTGAAATGGAAGTCGACGAGCGTGCACAGGCCGGCCTTTTCCTTGCTATGCAATACCCTAGTGAAATCAGCGGAGTAACAAACTCTGACTTCTTACGTTCATCAATCAATGCTCAACGTGAAGAAGGCGACGAAATTTCTCTTATGAAATTCATTAAAGACATGGATTCTAAGATGGACACGCTTGAGATGGACAAAAACATGGCTCAGCGTTATTTGAATGAAGGATTCTCCGGCGGTGAGAAGAAACGTAACGAAATTCTTCAATTGATGATGATTCAACCAGCAATCGCTATTCTTGACGAAATCGATTCCGGTCTTGATATCGATGCGCTTAAAGTAGTTTCTAAAGGCATCAATGAGATGCGTAACGATGCATTTGGCTGCCTAATCATTACACACTATCAGCGTCTTCTTAACTACATCACACCAGACAAGGTACACGTTATGATGCAAGGTCGCGTTGTGAAATCTGGAGGACCTGAGCTGGCTCAACGTCTGGAAGAAGAAGGTTATGAGTGGATTAAACAAGAACTTGGAATTGAAGACGAAACGGTAGGACAAAAAGCGTAATCAAGATAGGAGGGTTAACATGACAGTAGAAGTCTCACTACCATACGATAAAGAGTATCTTACTCAATTTTCCCAAGGCCAACAAGAGCCTGAATGGATGAGAAGCCTTCGTCTTAACGCCTTGGAAAAATCTGAATCTCTACCACTGCCTAAACCGGATAAGACAAATATCCAAAAGTGGAACTTCACAGAGTTCAACCATCAGGTCAAAGGAGAAACTATTGATTCTTTAGACTCTTTACCTGCGGAAATTCAGGACTTTTTAGATAAAGAGAAAGTACAGCAAAATCTTGTGATTCAGCGTAACCATACGGTTGCCTACGGTACAATCGACCAGAAGCTGAAAGACCAAGGTGTAATTTTCACTGATATCGCAACCGCTCTTCGTGAGCACAGCGATTTAGTTGAGAAATATTATATGAACGATGCAGTGCACATGGACGAACATCGCCTAACAGCCCTTCACGCAGCATTAATGAATGGTGGTATTTTCTTATACGTACCTAAGAATGTTCAAATTGAAGATCCTATTCAAGCAATCTTCTGGCAGGAAGATCCTAAGGCTTCTTTAATTAACCATATTCTCATTGTTGCTGAAGAAAATAGTTCAGTTACGTATGTAGAGAATTACATTTCTCATAATAAAGAAGAGAAAACCTCAGCGAATATTGTTACTGAAGTAATCGCAAAAGACGGTGCAAAAGTATCGTTTGGAGCTGTAGACAACTTCGAAGCAGGTACGACAGTTTATACAAACCGTCGAGGCGTGGCTTATCGTGACGCGGTTATCGAATGGGCTCTTGGCCAAATGAACGAAGGAAATACGGTCTCTGAAAATATTACACATTTGATTGGGGATAATTCACACTCCAATGCGAAAACTGTTGCGATTGGCAGAGGCACTCAAAAGCAGAACTTTACCGCTAATATTACACACTTTGGTAAAGGATCAGATGGCTACATCCTGCAGCATGGAGTTATGAAAGACAAAGCGTCTGCTATTTTCAATGGTATCGGAAAGATTGAACACGGTGCATCTAAGTCGAATGCTGAACAAGAATCCCGTGTGCTGATGCTTAGTAAAGACGCTCGTGGAGATGCCAATCCGATTCTTCTTATCGACGAAGATGACGTAACAGCTGGACACGCTGCATCTGTAGGTCGTGTGGACCCAGTTCAGCTATATTATTTAATGAGTCGCGGAATCTCTAAATTCGAAGCAGAGCGCTTAATTATCCACGGTTTCTTAGCGCCTGTTGTTAAACAATTGCCTGTTGAAGCTGTTAAACGTCAGCTTACGCAAGTAATTGAAAGGAAAGTATATTAATGGATGTAAAAGCGGTACGTGATCAATTCCCGATACTGCATCAGGAAGTGAACGGACACCCGCTCGTTTATCTTGACTCATCTGCTACTTCTCAAAAGCCGATTCAGGTGATTGAGAAGCTTGATGAGTATTACCGTGGCTATAATTCAAATGT
>NZ_JRNX01000265.1 GCF_000786645.1 Halobacillus sp. BBL2006 | reverse complement strand
GGCTTGGAGGATCTATAGTCCTTTTTGGATTAATGATGTTTATTTTCAGTACGACGAAAAAAGTGAAGCCGAAAATCACACATGTTTCAAACAAACAGTAAACTCAATCTTATTTGCTATAATAGAAGAACGACCACTACTTGAGAGCAGGTGAACAGATGACAACACAAATCATTATCGACGGCGGCGGAGATTTGCCCGCTAGCGTAAAAGAGCGCTATCAAGTCAAAATCGTACCTTTAAACCTCCACTTCGGCGATGAACAATACAAAACAGGAGAAACGATTGACCTCCCTACCTTTTATAAGAAATTGAAACAATCGGACGAGCTGCCACGCTCTTCTTCTCCAAGCCCGAACGACTTTTATGAAAAGTACAAAGAAGTCGACCCGTCTGATGATATTCTTGTCCTTGCTATGACCCGCGGACTAAGCAGCACGTATGATAGTGCCGTCATCGGAAAAAACATGTTGCTGGAAGAGGAGCCCGACCGACGGATTGCGGTTTTGAATACGAAAACAGCTTCCTGTGGAATTGCCTTGCTCTTTCAAGAGGCAATGGACAAAATCGAAGCAGGCATGGGATTCAACGAGGTAGTCGCGCATATAGAAGAAAGAATCGAGAAAACGACGACTTTATTCATCTTGAAAACGTTGGAAAACGTGATTAAAGGAGGACGTCTGGATAAAGTAAAGGGAGCCCTCGCAAAAACGCTGAATATTAAGCTATTGATGAAAGCAAGTGAAGACGAAGGTTCGGTTGAAGTTACGGAAAAAGTAAGAGGCAACAAAAAGTCTTTGCGTCGGTTCGTCGAACAAATTGGAGAATATGCACACAACCTTGAAGACCGCGTCATAGCTCTTTCTCACTGTAATGATGAGGCAAGAGGGATGAAAGTATTAGACAACATCAAGGAAAAATACAACTTTAAAGAAGAATTATTCATGGAAACAGGTCCGCTCATATCTACGTATGCCGGTGAAGGCGGCCTTGTAATTGCCTTTTTCAAAGATTGATAAAAAACGTCAGAGGGTGGTACAAGCCTCTGACGTTTTTTAGTACCTTCATTAACCTCGATGATACTCTTCATATTTAGGTTGTGGTGAAAGTAAAGCAAGGATCCCAGCTGTAACCGGAAAGAGTAAAGTAAGCAGAATAACTTCCTCATAGCCGCCAAGCCAATCGTGGAGATCCCAAATGGCAATGGTCCAAGCGCCGATCCGATGACCATGACTGTTTGAGCAAGATTCAACCATAATAAAAACAGGGTTGGACCGGTGCTTTTGTATCGTTTTTACTCATCGGTCTTGCCCCCCTGATTTTTCTATCCCAAAAATTCTAAAACCTTTTGGCAAAGCTCGTCCTTATCATCTCCGTGGCAGATCAAATGCTTCGACTGCTTCAAGAAGACCACTTCTTTTTCTGCTGATGGAATTTCTTCATTTAAAAATATAGCGGCTTTTCGCGGTACCATCCCATCTAGCTCTCCTTGCATAATTAACACCGGACACCGGACCTGCCCCAGATAAGGTCTCGTAAATTGGACGCACTTCATGAACTGAAAAGTGGAAAATAGATACGTATCCTTCATTTTCTTTTTGTAGCGTTTAAACAATTCATTAGAGGCTAAGGCGCCTTTCCAAGCGTCCATCACCATCTCACCAACGTCTTTAGCCATCTGCGACAGACTGATGTACTTTCCTGCCGCGGATAAAAGCACAAGGCGCTCAATTTCATATTTGGCGGCTAAATAAGCAGCAATCATTCCTCCCATGGAAAAGCCGACAATTACCACAGTCTCATTTCTTTCCAGCAATCCTAGCAGAGCAAGCTCTGCTGTAGCAATCCATTCTTGATAATAATGCCCTTCCAAATCAAGGTCTTCCCCATGTCCAGGCAAGGTCGGATTCGCCAACTCCCAATCCGTTCGCTCTTTAAGAAAATCGACTAAGGGCTGAACCTCTTCCGGGCTTCCCGTATACCCATGGATACATAAACAACCAACGCTCATGTTCTTTCCTCCGACTGTTAATTTAGCTATGCCATAACTATAGAAAAATACGCGCTACGACAAGCAGTAGCGCGTGTTATTTAATGCCTTTTACAAATGATCCGATCCCTTTGACAATAGGACTCACTTGCTTGACTGTTTTCATGACCTGCCCTGTTGTAGACATCATTTTATCAAGATCCAGCTGCCCTTCCTCATCCTGAAAATAATTCATGAACGTTTTCGGAATAGCTCCTACATTCATGGAAGGGTTCGCATTTCCATTTTCAGTATAACCGGCGTAGTCGTAACTATACATGTATGGATTTTGATAAGTGTACATCCCCTGTTGAGAGGGGTTGAAATTCCACTCACTGGCGTAACTTTGGGGAGCAGGTTGATAATAAGGATAACTAGATGGCACTCGGTACCACTGAGGCCATTGTTGTTGCTGTTGATTATAAGGGTACATGGGTCTTCCACCTTTTACGTGTTTACTTCAGCCTATGTAAAGACAGCGGAAAGAGTGTAAAAAAAAAGCAAGTGATATAGGAATCACTTGAGTCTTAAGAAAAGTTCATAGCGTCTTTATCCAAAAAACGTTCTTCATAGGAAATCCCTAGAGTACGTTTTAATTTACGTTCTTGAAAACCTAAAATCTTTTCATCATCGATAAACGTTGCGGGTGTACCGTATATTCTTTTGCTTTGAAGTTCTTTAAAGTGTGCACGGTTTTCGGAAACATTGCGTTCTTCATAGTCAATGTCCCATTCAGAAAGCTTAGCTAGCACTTGATCACACTGGGCACAATTTTGACTGGTGTACACCACAACTTTAGCGTTACTCATGGGTGACCCTCCCTTACCAACTGACTACTCTCTTTTTATATTTTTCATTACCCGGATACTGAATTTTTTAAACCATGTTCATGATAAAATGACCTAGTGATATGTAAAGGGGCGTCCTTGCCCCTTTACATTCAGAAAGCCAGTACATCGTCTAATGGTTTGGTACCACTGATCAAATCAAAGCTTTTATTTTCTGCCCCAGGTTCGGAAAGCAGATGCGCAAGCGTTTCCGCTACATCTTCTCTTGGAATTTCTCCATGTTCACTGAGGTGTTCTTCAAGTTTCACCTTTCCTGTACCTGGCTCGTTTGTTAAACTTCCAGGTCTTACAATCGTATAGTTGATTCCGGATTGTTTTAAATATTCATCTGCGCGGTGCTTGGCATATAAATAATGCCTAAAACCATCAGGACCTTTCTCCGGTGTGTCCGCTCCAACGGTACTGAGCATGACAAAGCGCTGAACACCAAAGTGCTTGGCGTGATCAACAGCTTTGATCGCCCCTTCCTGGTCGATCAAAAGCGTTTTATCCGCACCTGTTTGCGGACCAGAGCCAGCAGCAAAAATCACAGCCTCTACGCCATAATAGGCTTCCTCAAATCCTTTTTCCAAATCACCTAGCACGGTTTGAGCGCCAAGTTCTTCGAAATGTGGTACTTGATCGGGATCGCGGACCATTGCAACCGGTGTGTGGGAGGAATCCATTAATTTTTGAACAATATGTTTACCTACTTTTCCATTTGCCCCAATGACTAAAACTTTCATTAGTTCTACCTCCTTGCTTTTCCTTCTCCGGTTTTTCCCTTAAAACGGAATCATAAACAGTCTAACCGGCTGCAGGAAGGATTTTACACTTCGCTTCAAGAATTGAATAAGTAACCTATTATTCAGGAGTTGATTTGTGTGGCTAACACCTATGTATTCACTGGATTCCCTGGTTTTTTAGCATCAAATCTTGTTAAAGAAATATTCTTTGAAGGCTATCCTGTTGAGCGTATTTATCTCATTCACTTACCTTCGATGAGACCGCAAGCCCACGAAAGACTAGACGAACTAGCAGAAGAGATTTACATCGATTTAGATAAATTAACCTTAGTCGAAGGAGATATTACATCCGATCATTTAGCTCTTGCTGAAACGGTAAACACACACATGCAAAAAGAAGTCACACATTTTTTCCATCTCGCCGCCCTGTACGACCTGGCCGCCCCTCTCCCTGATTCATGGCTTGTGAATGTCCAGGGAACACGTGAAGTCCATCGCTGGCTAAAACAGTGCCCTAACCTGGTTCGATACATCTATTTCAGCACCGCATATGTTTCCGGAAAAAGGGAAGGAACGATTCTTGAGCATGAACTCACTCATGACAAAGGGTTTAAAAACCATTACGAATATACAAAATACGAAGCGGAGAGATTAGTGGAGGAAGAAAAAGAGCACCTCCCTCTAACGGTCATCAGACCAGGCATCACCATAGGCCAATCTTCTTCAGGGGAAACACTCAAATTTGACGGTCCCTATTTTATTTTGAATATGCTGGATCGTTTCAGATCCTCTCCTCTGATCCCTTATTTTGGAGATGGGAAGGCAAAAGTAAATCTGGTGCCGCAGGATTATGTGCTTAAAGCGACTTCCTATCTGTCCCATATTCCCAAGGCAGAAGGAAAGACATATCACCTAACAGACCCAGCTCCATATACTGCTAGAGAAATCTATAAGATGTTCACTGAGAACTTTTTAAACAAACAGCCAAAGCTCACTCTCCCTGCAGCTATCGCCAGTCAAGCCTTACAGATCCGTTCCTTAAGGGAATGGGTAGGCATGCAGCCTGAGGCCGTAGACTATTTTTTCTGTGAAAGTGAATATGATAGTTCAGAAGCCCAGAAGGACTTGAAGACGTCCGGAATCACATGCCCTAATTTAGCTTCCTATCTTCCTGCAATCATCGACTATTATGAACATCATAAACAGGATAAACACAAGCATATATCCTTCCATTAAGAAAAGGCAGCGGGTAAACTCGCTGCCTCTTTCCTTATCCTATCCATTGTTCATACAACTTTTCAATCTTCGTTGTGAGTTCATCTTTTTCCGCTTGCCATTCCATTAATTGACCAGGATTTTGCTCTTGCTGCATCTTCTGATTGATTGCGTCCAATTCGTTTTCCAAGTGCTCGATTTTCTCCTCAATGGAAATTTCCTGTTTAGCGTCTTTTATTTGATATTTTGCCTGCTTTTCTTTCTTTTCAGAAGGCTTAGACGGTTTGGGGTTTTGGTCTTCAATCATATTCAACCATCGGTCCCTCGTTTCATCGTACGTGCCGATATAACGATGGAGCTCTCCATCCAGCATATATGCGGTATGTGAAAAACACTGGTTTAAGAAATAGCGATCGTGAGAAACCCCGATAACCGTACCTTCAAATTGGTTCAGCGCTTCTTCCAGTATTTCTTGGGATTCAATATCAAGGTGGTTCGTCGGTTCATCCAATATGAGGACATTGATGCCCTGATGCATGAATACAGCCAATTTTAACCTCATTTGTTCTCCGCCACTCAAGTGCCGTATTTTTTGAAATACGTCATAGCCGTAAAACATAAATCCAGCCAGTATATGACGAGCGTTCCCTTCAGTAACTGTTATCTTGGATCTAAAGTAATCGATCATTCGTTGATTACGGTCAACATTGTGAAGTGGATTTTGCGGTAAGTAACCGATCTCTACGGAAGGACCGCGCTTCACTTCACCGGCATCAGGCTTCTCCTCGTCAAGAAGCAGACGCAAGAGGGTCGATTTTCCGCTTCCATTTGCCCCTACGATCGCCAGCCTTTCCTGGTAGCGTACATGTAAGTCAACGCCCTTCAGAATCGGACGGTCTCCATAGGTCTTACATACACTTTCCGCAACGATGATGTCTTTTCCTGTCCGCCCTTCTGCATTCAGCGAAAGATTCATCTTTTTAGGGTCAAGCACCGGCCGTTCCAATTTCTCCATCCGCTCAAGCGCCTTTTCCATACTCTTTGCTTTCTTGAACAGCTTTGGATTCGGAGGGTTTGCCTCATTCGCCCATTGTCGCAGTCTTAGAATCGCTTCCCTCATTTTCTTAATCTTTTTTTGCTGCTCCTGATATTGATGAAACTCAGCAAGCAATTTCTCTTCTTTTTGTCTCTCAAAAGATGAGTAATTTCCCTTATACTCATCTATTTCTCCGGATTCGAGATCCATGATATCTGTTACCGTATGATCAAGGAAATAACGGTCATGAGAAATAATACATATCGCTCCATCATACTGCTTCAAATATTCCTCAAGCCATTCAATCGCCTGAAGATCCAGGTGATTCGTAGGTTCATCAAGTAAAAGAACATTCGGTTTTTCCAATAACAGCTTAGCTAAGCCCAGCTTCGTTTTCTCTCCACCACTCAAGTGGGAAAAAGGCTGATGAAGAAGTTCACGGATATTCAGTCCATTGGCCACCTGGTCGATTGATGCTTCGATTTCGTAGCCCCCTGCCTGAGTGAATTGCTCTTGCAATTCACCATAATCGGCTAACGCTTTTTCCATCTTTTCAGGGACCATCATTTCTTCTTCAAGCTTCTTCATTTTGCGTATCATTTCAAAGAGCGCTTCAAAAGCGGTCTCCACATAAGCTTTTCCTGTACCCTTCCATTCATCTGGGATTTGCCTCAGGTAACCAATGTTTAGTCCCTTCTGAATAAACAGGTCACCACCATCCAGTGGTTCTTCTTTTGTGATCAGCCGGAATAAGGTCGATTTCCCGCTGCCATTCCTGCCGACAAGGCCTACCCGCTGGCCTTTCCGCAGCTCAAACTGCAAAGATTCAAAAAGCACACGGCCCGCTACAATTTTATAAACATCTTTCATTGTGATCATCATAATTTGTTCCTCCTAAAGACAAAAAAAGCCAGAGGTCCCGTTACCTCTGACTTATCTAGCATCATTTGCTTATTTTATCAGGTATGAGACGTTACATTTCTTTCATTATTCAACTGTAAAAATGGACATACGTGTCCCGTTGACAGCTGAATCATGAGTTTGCGCACGGCGGATGTAATTGAATTGAAATCCTACAACGTGCTTCTGTAACATCGTCATACCCTCCTTTCGTCTTTAGAATTAACCCTAGTATACCGTATATTCTGACAATTAGCTACCCTCTTGTTGGTCCGCGTGCTTTCCTAGTTTTTTCAATAACTCGATCGCCTGTACTTTCTCCTCTTCGCTCAGACCGTCCGTAATGGCTTCGATTTGCTTCCAATGATCTGGAAAAATGCCGTGCAGTAATTCTCGACCTTTTTCCGTAATGGCAGCATACGTTATTCGTCGGTCTTCCGGGCATGGAATTCTTACAAGGTACTCTTTCTTCTCCAGCTTATCCACCACATAGGTAATACTGCCACTGGCGAGCAGGATTTTTTCCCCGATTTTTTGGAGTGGTTGATCACCCTGATGGTACAACAATTCCAGCACTCCAAACTCTGTTGGATTCAATCCGTATCGCTGGATGTCATCCTTAACTAAATCCGAAATTGCTCGTTGTGCTTTTGATAACACGACGAACAGTTTCAATGAAGGGTCTTCTTTTTTCTTACGGTACAATTCTTGTTCGCTCATATCTTTCGCCCTCTCATCCTTTTTAACAATAAAGATAGTATAAGTTTAACAAAAACAAGCTGTCAAACCATCCCATTTCACATTTTTATCACGGCTTTTGGAAGCCTCGTAAGATCTGTGTCATAATGATAATAATAAAAGAAAGCGGTGACACAATGTGATTAAAGATACAGGTGAACGCGTCATACCTGAACAAATGGATTCAATGAACAATCTTTTGCTTGAGCATATCGCCCGTTATCAGTTCTCCCTCCCTTATATGAAGGGAAGGGTTTTAGATTTATCTTGCGGCTCAGGCTATGGTACCCATATGATAGCTAAACAATGTAAAGCAGAGATTGACGAAGTGATTGGTGTGGACATCGATGAAGCCGTTATTCAATATGCACGAGGCACCTACTACCATCCCAAATCCACTTTTGAAATACATAATGCTGTGGATACCGAGTTGAACAAGAAATTGGGCTTGTTCGATGTCATTGTTAGTTTTGAAACTTATGAACACATCGAAGAGGAAAAAAAGCTTTTAGATAACTTCTATAACTTGTTAAAACCTGGTGGAACTCTCATTGTCTCCACGCCTTTTGGCGAAGGAAAAGGGATACCCTGTGGATCTCCCTTTCACGTCCACCAGATTACACCGGAAGAATTCCGCAATCTGTTTTCAACCTTTTCTAAAAAGGAATTCTATTATCAAAAAGGAGTATTGATTGAACCACCAAGAGAAGAAGTGTATTACCCTTTAGGAGTGGCAGTCTGTTTCAAATAATGGCTGACAGTCATCATCATTCATCATTTGTAAAAAGTTGGAACCCCGTTCGTCCTCCACTTAAAAACGTGAAGTGGTCTTCCAGCACCTCAATCGAAGCGGGTGTTTCCCCTTTGATTTCTCCATCCATATCAATCTCTTGAGAAGAGTCGACTTCTATCTGAATCTTTTTCCCCTGACGATGATGAAGCTCTTGGAATCGACTTTCATCCGCCCAGGGGCGCTTCATAGTCATTAGTTCTTTAAATAAGGTCAAGTTTGAATTTTTGATGATGAGTACATCCAATTGTCCATCATGAAGGTCAATTGTTGGCACAGGTACTTGCCTTGTGCCGATGAATCTTCCATTCATGATTAGGATCATGACTGCCTCGCCTTGCAGAAGCTCTCCATCAACTTCGATTTTAAATTCGAATGGACGTGCTTCCGTCATCGTTTTCAATGCACTGATGAAATAGCTTAAAACTCCGAGTCGGCTTTTTTGATCTTCATCAATATTAAAAGAGGTCTGGGTAACAAGCCCGATGCCCCAAAAGTTGATAAAGTATTCGGATTCAGTCTTTCCGGCATCTACGGACACTTCTTGTCCTTTCATAATCGCTTCAGCCGCCTGAGTAAGGTTTTGCGGTATCCCTAATACCCGACTGAAATCATTGCAAGTCCCACCCGGTAGAATACCCAACACCGGTTTTTTCTCAAGCTCTGCCAAGCTGTTAATGCATTCATGAATGGTTCCATCTCCACCTAAAATGAAAAGTACATCAACGAACTCTCCCTGCTCCTTACATAAGGCCTCCAATTCCTCGACTGATTGGGTCTGGATGACATTCAATTCTTTGAAATACGGCGTGAGTACATGTATAGTCTGCGAAAGCTCCTGCTTCAACTGGTCTTGATCAGCATTGCCATTATATATAAAAAGTCCCTTTTCATAACGAGGCATTTCGAATCATCCTTCCCTACAACTATGATTGACTAATCGGAATCGATTGAAACCACTTCCATAAAAATAGTATGTACGTAAATGGCACTAACTTCTTCGCTCACAAACGCAATCTATTATTGCGATTCATTTCCCTTAGTTTACTACATCTTCTTCTGCTTTCCCTCCCATTTAATTAGCTAGCTAATTATTTATATGTAGAAAACATATCCATTTACAGAATATAAAAGCTGTTCTATACTTATATTTGTTTAGGAGGCTAAGTAATTATGAGTGAAGGACAATACAGTGAATCATTAGGCTATAACATCCATATGGTCTCACACTTTATACAGAACTTATATAATGAGAAACTCAGCGAGTTTGACCTCACCCACTCTCAAGCAAAGGTCATCTACCTTTTAGCCAATTATGGTGACCAGACTCAGTCTGACTTACAGAAGAAATTTCATATCAAAGCGTCTTCGATGAATGGAATCATTGATTCTCTGCTCAAACACGAGCGCATTCAGAAGAAATCCTGTTCCACCGATAAACGCTCGAAATGGATCGCTCTTACAGACCAAGGTCTTGAGCTTCACGATAATATTGTAAGAGTCATCCGTGAAATTGAGACTAAAGCTTCTCATGGCCTTAGTGAGGAAGAACAAAAAATCATGGTTTCCTGGCTCAAAAAAATGCAAAATAACTTGAAACCATCCGGGAGGGATTGAACAACATGAAACAACAAAGTCAACGGCTAGGAACTCAACCCATTCCTAAACTGCTCGCTAATTTATCTATTCCAGCGATGATCGGTATGTTTGTCATGGCCTTATATAATGTCATCGATACTTTATTTATTGCACGAGGTGTGGGTATCTTAGGAGTTTCAGGAGTCAGTATCGGCTTTCCAGTCATGATGATCATGATGGCCATCTCAGCAGCTGTCGGTATCGGGGGGGCTTCGGTCATATCGCGCCGTTTAGGCGAAAACAAATCTGAAGAAGCCAACCAAGTTTTCGGGAACATCCTGTTCACAATCATCATCATTAGTGCCGCCGGCGTTATTGGTGCGTTCGCCTTTCTTGAACCAATGCTTAAGTTATTTGGTGCAACCGAAAATATTTTACCTTACGCGAAAGACTATCTGTTCCCGATCATGTTGGGATCTGTTTTCTTCTCATTCGCTTTTACGACTAACAGCATTATAAGGTCTGAAGGTAATTCCAGGTTTGCAATGATTACGATGATCATTCCAGCTGTCCTTAACATCATCCTGGATCCGATCTTTATTTTCGGCCTTGATATGGGCGTTCAAGGGGCTTCGGTCGCAACCGTTATTTCCCAGGCTTCTGTCAGTATTGTTGTTCTGTATTACTTTCTTAAAGGAAAATCATCGCTCCAGCTTTATGCGGTTTATTTGAGACCAAAATTTAAGGTTTTGAAAGAAGTTATCTCAATTGGCATGCCTGCCTTCATCCGCCAGGTATCCGGAAGTGGTATGATGATTGCCATTAATTTGATGCTCATCAAGTTCGGCGGCGAATTTGAAGTCGGTGTATTCGGAATCGTCCAGAAACTTTCTATGTTTACCATTATGCCTATGATTGGTGTGCTTCAGGGCATGCAGCCAATTATCGGATACAACTATGGTGCAAAGCAATATGACCGATTAAAAGAGACGATTTTGCTTGGGATGAAAGTGGTCACCATCATTTCAGCGGGGATTTTTGTATTGATGATGGCATTCCCAGAAGGACTCATGCACATCTTTACTGGCGACGAGACAACGATTGAAACCGGGGCTCATGCGATGAGAATCATGTTTGCCCTTGCGATTCTTATTGGAGCTCAAGTCGTGAGCGGAGGTCTTTATCAAGCATTGGGAATGGCGAAGCCTGCACTCATCTTGTCCATGGCTCGCCAAGTGCTGTTCCTGATTCCTCTCGTCTTGATCCTCCCCTATTTCTTTGGAGTCACGGGGGTATGGTTAGCCTTCCCGATTTCTGATCTGTTGTCATTTATCTTGTCTATCGTCTTTTTATATAAGGATAGAGCCTTGTTCTTTAAATCCAAGAACGATTTACCAAACAATTACGAAACAGCACCAACTTCTTAATTTTCAAGCACGGGGTACTCACACGCCGTGCTTTTATTTTTGGATAACTTACAATAAGCAGCATAGATGTTTAGCTTAATCGCTATTGTTTTTGTAATAAAATCGTTTAGGAGCTGAATACATAGATATTTAAGTTTACTCAGCATAAGTGCAGGATTGTGGAAGACTCGATTTCGAGATACTTTCGGTTCCGTTGCTAAATACGGATTAGGATTGGGTGGGAAACAACTCGTCCAGCTCCCACGCCCAGACACTCGCGTCATAA
>NZ_JRNX01000264.1 GCF_000786645.1 Halobacillus sp. BBL2006 | reverse complement strand
TTTCTTTCTTTTCTTTTAAATAAAGCGCCCAGCCGTACGCCCGTTTCATCGCTCGCTCCTACGTTCACCCCTTCGACCGCTTCTTCGGTATGAATTTGGTTCACACACGAGATCATTTCATACACAGGGGCACGGTTTCGGTTGATAAAAGTGTGCTTAATGAAACCCTTCTCCTTCAGTTCTGTGCGCGCACGCTTAAAAGAACTCTCGGTAAGACGAGCCTTTATCATGAGAGTCGGTGTCGGAACGCAAATTCTTTTTCCATCCGACTTTGTTATTGAAGTGCATTAATGAAATCCACAGCATTGATGCAGATAAAGACAACTCCTCCATTTCCAGCTGATCTAAAAACGCGTTCAATTCTTTTAAGTAATTCATTTCTCTCCTCCTATTTTTGTAGACATAAAAAAACAGACCTTCTTAACTCTACAATCGTTTAGAAGGTCTGATTTGGTCTCGAAGATCTTTGAAATTTTTTACAGAAAGTATTTTAGGCTACAAATTTCTCATCTAAATTGGAGTGAGCACCTATAATATTCTCCTTCATAAATGTATCATCAGCTTTGTTATCAATATACCTTTACTTATGATAGGGCTCATTCCTTATAATTCTAAACGCCCGGTACACCTGCTCCACCAACATCAACCGCATCAACTGGTGCGGGAACGTCATATTCGAGAACGACAACCCAAAATCACTTCGCTCCAGAACCTCATCACTCAATCCCAATGACCCCCCAATCACAAACGCGATCTTGCTTTTTCCGTACGTCGCAAGCTCGTCCATTTTCTTGGCCAGTTTTTCAGAAGTCAGCTGCTTTCCTTCGATTTCTAATGTAATGACATAGCTTTCCTGGGAAATTTTCGAAAGGATCCGCTCCCCTTCCTTCTGCTTCACTTCCTCCATCTGCGCTTCGCTCAAGTTTTCCGGTGCTTTTTCATCTGCGACTTCAACGACATCGACCTTCGCATAAGGGCCGAGGCGTTTGACGTATTCGGCGATGCCTTGCTTCAAATATTTTTCTTTCAGTTTACCGACGGTGACGATCGTAATTTTCATAATCTGTATCCTCCATACAACTGTTGTTGCTTTCATTTTATCATGTCTCATAGGCGCATTGATTTTCAAAAATTCCGAAACTTATATTCTCTTGCATACGTATAGCAAGTATCTAATATAAACTAGCTATACAACCGTATTCCAGGAAGGGGATAGCATTGTGATTGATGTGCAGCACGTCAGCAAGCATTATGGACCGATTCACGCGTTGGATGACATCAGCTTTCAAATCCGTGAAGGCACATGCTTTGGGCTTGTGGGACCGAACGGAGCCGGGAAGTCGACGCTCATGAAAATATTATCAGGCATTCTTTTAAACTTTGACGGGGACATCGGCGTGAAAGACTGGAAGGTTTCAAAAGACCGGACGAAGATCAAGCAGCAGATCGGCTATATCCCTCAGGAAATCTGCCTTGAGGAGACGCTGACTGCTCGTGACAACCTGATTCTTTTTGGCAACATGTATGGATTAAAAGGGAAAGCCTTGCATGTGCGTATGGATGAAGTGCTCGATCAGATCGGTTTACAGGACAGGGCGAAAGATAAAGTCATGACATTTTCCGGTGGCATGAAGCGCAGGCTGAACATCGGCTGTGCACTGTTACATAAACCGGGTATCGTCATTATGGATGAACCGACCGTCGGCATCGATCCGCAATCGCGGAATTCGATTTTTTCGGTGATCCACCAGCTGAAGGCAGAGGGCAGTACGATTATCTATTCGAGTCACTATATGGAGGAAGTCGAGCAGCTGTGCGACAGCATCGGCCTCATTGATAAAGGGCAGCTGATGGAGTTCGGCCGCATGGAGGAACTGTTAGATAAGCACGGCAAGCCTTCCTTGTTCATTGCTGGAGATGGCATTGGCGAAGCGATGCTGCAAGAATTTGGTGAGGCGGAACCGAAAGGAAACGGTTATTTACTGAATAGTGACGAGCCGCTTTTCACCCTGGAAAAACTGGTCGTGCACTGCCGCGAACATCAGCTGGAACCACGCCGTCTCGAACTGTATCAGCCAAGGCTTGAGGATATTTTCTTCAATTTGACCGGCACACAGTTAAGAGATGCGTAAGAAAAGGAGGAACCAATCATGTGGGCGATCGCTCGTACGGAATTGAAAAAGACGGTGCAGGATAAAGGGCTGTGGTTTTGGACGTTTGTGCTGCCGATTGTATTTATTGTTGCTTTTGTCGCGATTTTCTCAGGGGATGAGAACACGAGCTATAAGGAAGTGGTGACCCAGATCATTCCGGGTTACACGATCATGTTTGCTTTTTTTATTATGATCTCGATGGTGATTGTTTTTGTGAAAGACAGAGAACGCGGCATGGTCGCACGGATTGCCAGCACGCCCCTCTCGATCCATCAGTACTTTTTCGGAAAATGGCTGCCGTTCATGATCGTCGTTCTCGTTCAGATCACAGTTCTGTTCGGGTTTGGCGTCGTAGTTTATGACCTGCCGCTCGGAGACCCTGTTTCGCTCATTCTGTTATCCTTGGCGCTTGCGTTTATCGTAACCGGATGGGGCATGGCGATGGCTGTGATTGTGAAAACGGAAAATATGGGAATCGCGATGACGCAAATTCTCGCCTTAGGCGGCGCGTTGCTCGGCGGTCTCTGGATGCCGGTCGAATTCATGCCAGAGGCGGTCCAGAACGTCAGCAAGGTCTTGCCGCAGTATTGGGCGCTTCAAGGCTATAAAGAGATCATCCTCTCAAACGGTGGACTCGGTGATATTTGGCTGAACCTGGTGTTTCTGATTATCGCCGGGGCTGCAGGGGGAGCGCTCGCTTTAGTCTCTTATCCTCGTTTCCTGCGACAATCGCGAAGCTAAACGTAAAGCCCTCAGGCTGAGCCTGAGGGCTTTTATTCAATTGAAGTCTACCAATTCGTCCATTCCTATGTCCTGCTTTTTTCCTCGAGAAACGCGTAGACTTCTTTTAACGTCGGCATGCCGCTCTGGGCACCTAATTTTGTAATCGAAAGCGCCGCAGCGGCGTTGGCAAATGTAACCGCGTCCTTTAAAGAGGACTGTCGCGCCAGCTGCGTAACAAGCGCTCCATTGAAGGTGTCGCCCGCTCCTGTCGTATCTTTGACTGGAACCTCGTAGCCAGGGATGTTCACTTGTTTTCCTCTCAGAGTGGCCTCAACCCCATGAGCCCCTTTTGTTGTCACCCATTTATATTGCAGTTGAGACGACTTTTCCACTTCCTTGCTTAACCGCAACGCTTCTGATTCATTCGGTGTGAGGAAGGTCGCATAGTCGAGAACCGCCTGAGGCAAGCTTTGGTACGGGGCAGGATTGACGACCAATGGAATGTCGTATTCTTTTGCAAAATTAGCGATGAATTCAATCGTTACAAGCGGAATTTCAAGCTGAACGAGCAGGATGTCGCTTCCTTTAATCAAGTCCTTTTGCTCTTCCACATACTCAGGGGTCACATCGTAATTCGCTCCCGGGGCAACGATAATCCGGTTATCGTTGTCAGTTAGTATAATCGTCGCCGTTCCTGTGGGCTGGGTTTCGGATGTTTTCACGCCGGACGTATCCATTCCTTCTTCCTGCAGGTGCTGGACCAATTCGACGCCGAAAGCATCCTTGCCGACCGCTCCAATCAGCCGGACATCTGCACCAAGTCGTGATGCAGCTACAGCCTGGTTCGCTCCTTTTCCACCCGGATAAGTCGCGAACTGATCTCCAAGAACCGTTTCACCCTGTTTCGGAACAACAGGAGTAGATACCGTCAAATCCATATTGATGCTCCCGATCACGGTTACTTTTGGTTTCGTTGTCATCCCTTTTCCTCCAGTTCCTCATGGAGTCTCTTTCCACCAGCTCCATTTTAAATTCTCAACCTGTTCTACATAGCTGTATTTGACCCAGCATACACTAGCATTCCTTTACCTTGATCCTTTTTACCAGGATAGCTCGGAGCCTTTTATTTCTTCTGCCCACAAATCTTTTAACTCTTTGATTACATTTGTTGATAAACTGCCTTCTGATGCCGCTATATTCTGGTTGAATTGCTGAATATCTTTTGCTCCAGGGATAATGGTAGATACTTCTGGATAGGAAAGAATAAATTTTAGGGCTGCTTGTACCATAGAAATATCATTCCCTACAATATGACGCACTTGTTCTACTAGTTTCCCTCTTCTTTCAATTTCGTCTACACTCCACCGGCTTCTTATACCGCTAAATCTACTCATGGCATCATACTTTCCTGTCAGCCAGCCTGAATCGAGAGGAACTTTGGTAATCACTCCGACCCCCTGGTTTTCAGCAGCTTGGATCGCCTCTGCCGGCTCTTGATGGAAAATATTAAACATCACCTCAATGACCTGACTCTCGGTTTGATTTAATAGCTCGTACATCTCTTTCCCCGTATCGACGGAAGCTCCATAGGCTCTGATTTTGCCTTCTTGTTTCAGTTTTTCCAGAACTTCAAACTGGGGACTGTCGCCATTCATCGCTGAGAAAGGAGGGTTATGAAGGAGGAGACTATCAAGATAGTCGGTCTGTAACCTTCGCAAACTATCTTCAACAGATGAAATCATTTTGTCAGGTTCGAAGGTTTGCTCCCCGTTTGAAGCATGCCCGCATTTACTGCTTATAACCACCTGGTCTCTTTTTCCTTTAAAAGCTTTCCCGAGAAGTTCTTCACTTTTCCCGGCTCCATAGTTCGGCGCCGTATCAAAAAAATTACTGCCCGCATCCATAGCTGTACTTACGAGATGAATCGCTTCATCGTCGGTCATTTTTCCCCAGTCTTTTTCATTGCCTAATTGCCAGGCTCCAAATCCAACCTCAGACACTTGGATTCCTGTATTCCCTAAGCTCCGCTTCTTCATGGAAGATTCCCCTTTCTTCTCTCTTAATGATCCAGATTCAATCTCAACTCTATTTCTTCATCGATTGACCAAAAACGATACCGTAGTGACTACCTTTAATAGTAAATGTTTCATGTCCCTTCCTCAATCAATCCAGCTTCTTCCTGTTTGTTTCATGCATCCTCTGCCCCTTTTTCACTAGATTGATAGACTATACTCCTATTTTCCTCTGAACCTCAATGTATGTACAGCGTATCGATCTTAGGCTTTAACAGAGTTCATTTTCCGGGAACACAAAAAAGCACTGATGGTTGTCAGTACTTAATCAAAATGCTGGTCCTTTCGTTTTACCGTCGTATAGGAAATCAGTTCTCCCCATCCACGTCCCTTTTTATCGACCAAACCGGTGATCAAAGAAACGAAGTACCACAGCCCGCTGGTGAGAATCACGGGTCCGAATCAGAGCACCGCGCGCACGATGATTTGAACGAAGTTCGGTTTCCTTCCATTATTGGATGACACCGTCAAATTCGTCAGCAGCATCCCTAGGGTCCTTCCGTTGGCGAACAGTGGAATGACGAGTAAGAACGTGATGTGGGTGATGATAAATGTTTTCCAAAAAATCGGGTTCGGCTCGTATCCCCGGCCCGTATCGTTCCATTCGGTGAATAAAACGGCGATCAAGCCGGCGATGATGAGTTCGAATCCGACGCCAATAACACGTTGAAACAGGTTCTTTTCGATTATGATAACCCCTCCTTCCCTGTGCTATATCCTATGGGAGCATGACCAGAGAGGTTAGTCCATCCGCCTAGCACAAGGATAGAGAAATGAAGCTAAAGCCTAGGACACTAATTCATGAAGCGGCGGTTCTCTCACAAAAAACCCAGAATAAAAAAAGACCACTCGCGGAAAAAGAGTGGTCTTTTTGGATTAAACTTTATTCAATAGCAGTTGCTGCTTCCTTTCCAGGCGGCGTTTATGGAGAATCGGCTCAGTATATCCATTTGGTTGCGACAGCCCTTTGAAAACTAAATCACAAGCGGCTTGAAAAGCGATGGATTCGTCATAGTTTTCAGCCATAGGCTGATAGTCAGGATCCCCAGCATTTTGCTGATCAACGACTTTAGCCATCCGTTTCATCGTTTCCAGTACCTGTTCGCCTGCTACAATGTTCTGATGCAGCCAATTGGCCATATGCTGGCTGGAGATTCTTAAGGTTGCCCTGTCTTCCATTAACCCGATGTTATGGATATCAGGGACTTTGGAGCAGCCGACCCCGTGGTTGACCCAGCGAACGACATACCCTAAAATTCCTTGCGCGTTATTATCAAGCTCTTCCTGGATTTCTTCTTCTGACCAATCTGTATTATCCGCGACAGGGATTTCCAGGATGTCATCTCGATATTCCTGAATGTTTTCGGCAATTTGTTGCTGGGTAACTTTGACGTTGTGGTAATGATAGTGGATCGCATGTAGCGTCGCTGCGGTCGGAGATGGCACCCATGCGGTATTGGCTCCTGCTTTCAGCTGTGAGCCTTTCTCCTCAAGCATTGCCTTCATCATCTCCGGCATCGCCCACATCCCTTTTCCGATTTGAGCACGGCCGAACAATCCGGCATCTAACCCAACGCTTACATTCGATTTCTCATAGGCATCCAGCCACTTCGAACCTTTCATTTCCTTCTTCCTGATCATCGGTCCGGCAGCCATAGACGTGTGAATTTCGTCTCCCGTGCGGTCCAGAAAGCCGGTATTGATGAAAACGATCCGCTCTTTCGCCTGCTCAATACAGTTTTTTAAATTCAGCGTCGTACGTCGCTCTTCATCCATGATGCCCATTTTGATCGTGTTGCGGGTAAGGCTTAAAAGATCCTCAATCCTGTTGAATAGATCATTGGCAAAAGAGACTTCTTCTGATCCGTGCATTTTTGGTTTAACGATATAGATGGATCTCTTCGCAGAATTTTCATAGCGGCTGTTTCTTATTAAATCGTGTCTCGCGACAAGCGAAGTAAGTACACCGTCCATGATCCCCTCTGGAACTTCCTCTCCCTTTTCATCCAGTATCGCCGGGGTGGTCATCAGGTGTCCGACATTTCTCATGAACATAAGCGAACGGCCGTGGAGCGTAATATCTTCCCCTTCTGGCGTAATATACTTTCGGTCAGGGTTCAAGTTCCTTGTAACGGTTCTGCCTGCTTTTTGGAAGGTAGCCTTCAGTCTCCCTTTCATTAATCCGAGGAGATTCCGATAAACAAGAACTTTATCTTCGGCATCGACGGCTGCTACGGAGTCTTCACAATCCATGATTGTAGTCGTAGCTGATTCCATCACGATATCACTGATGCCCGCAGGATCACTCTTCCCAATCGGATGATTCGGGTTCATTTCGATTTCCAGGTGGAGGCCGTGATTTTGAAGCAGGATCGCTGACGGCTCTGAAGGGGAACCTTGATACCCTTTGAATTGAGCTTGATCCCTCAGCGTTGCTTTTTGTCCATTTTGCAGGATGGCGGCAAGGGTCCCCTCTTCAATGACGTATGTAACGACATCTTTGTGAGAAGCCTGTTCGAGTGCGAAGATTTCATCAAGAAATTCTTTCGCATACGCCACGACCTTTTCTCCACGCTTCTGATTATAAGAGTTTCCTTTTTCAAAGCCTTCCTCTTCCGGAATGACATCCGTGCCGTAAAGCGCATCGTACAGGCTTCCATAGCGGGCATTCGCTGCGTTCAAAGCATATCGGGCATTATCCGCTGGTACAACGAGCTGAGGACCGGCCTGGACAGCAATTTCATCGTCCACATCTTTTGTAGTGATGGTAAAGTCCTCGCCTTCAGGTTCTAAGTAATTGATTTCTTTGAGGAATTCCTTGTAGGAGTCTTTGTCATAAGAACCTGAATGGTCGTTATGCCAAGTATCGATTTGTTTCTGGATCTCGTCCCTCTTCGCAAGCAGCTCTTTATTGATCGGGGTTAAATCGTGGATTAACGTATTAAAATCCTCCCAGAATTGATCCTGATTGACTCCGCTTTCCGGCAGAGCTTCGGAGACAATGAATTCATATAATTTCGAATCGACCTCTAGATTTCCGACTTTTACATAATCACTCATATAATTCCTCCTTCATCTGTGATTGAATTATTGCAACCTGAGCAGTACGGTTTCTATGATCTTACCGCCAACGTACACACCGACAACTCCTAACACTCCTGCGAGAACAGGAGGCGCCGGCAGAGGCAGTTTAATCAATTTGAATACAACACCGATAATGATACCGGCTAGCATGGCAAGCATCGCTTCCTTGATCATGAAAGCTCCTCCTGTTCTTATTGAAGAATGTCCACTTTCTCTCTGACGCTTCTCAGATTGGTTTCATATGGAGCCTGAATCACTCCTTTTTCGGTTATAATCCCTGTGATCAAGTGGTTTGGAGTGATATCAAACGACGGGTATAAAGCCTTCGTTCCTTCAGGAGCGATGGGAACGCCTTTGATCTGCGTCACTTCACTGGATTCACGCATTTCCACTTCAATCGCTTTACCGCTCGGTGTATCAAAGTCGATCGTATGACTGGATGTTGCCGTAAAAAATGGTACACCGTGTGCTTTAGCGGCGAGAGCGTGCATATACGTCCCCACTTTATTCGCCAGGTCCCCGTTTGCCGAGACACGATCGGAGCCGACGACGACTTTATCGATCATCCTGTTACTCATACAAAATCCGGACATGTTGTCGGTGATCAACGTATGAGGGATTCCGAACTTTTTCAATTCATAGGCGGTAATCCTTGAGCCCTGCAAATAAGGACGGGTTTCACACGTGAACACGTGGATTTTCTTGCCTTGTTCATGAGCGGTTCGAATGACGGATAACGCACGTCCTCCGTAGCCTGCCCCTCCCAGGGCTCCGGAGTGGCAATGGGTCATAATCGTATCTCCGTCTTCGATTAAGGCCGCACCGTTTTCTCCTAATTGATATTCAAACTGCAGCTGGCGCTCAATGATTTCTACCGCTTTTTCCTCTAATTGAGCGATCACATTTTCTTCTGAACCTTTGAAAGAGGCGACCATCTCATCGACCGTCTTCATTAAGTTCACGGCTGTCGGGCGTGTACTTTTAAGCAGTTCCCCGGCTTGCTTGATGCTTTCCGGATCCCCTTTGGACTGATAGGCGGCTAAGTACACTCCATACGCCCCGCAAAGACCGATGGCCCCAGATCCGCGGATCATCATCGACCGAATCGCATCAGCCAGCTGCTTCACTTCCGAGAACGAATAGATGATTTCATCAAAAGGAAGCTTTGTCTGATCGATGAC
The DNA here is from genome assembly GCF_000786645.1 of Halobacillus sp. BBL2006. GTDB lineage: Bacteria > Bacillota > Bacilli > Bacillales > Halobacillaceae > Halobacillus. Next base: position 10,071 of record NZ_JRNX01000264.1, on the reverse strand, counting down.
CTTTAATTTCCCATCTTCAACCCAGATGGGTAAAGCAAGCTCCTTTTCTTTCAAACGCTTTGCTAATGATTCTAACCTTTGCATACATTGCCCTCCTTTACTTAATTGGTTACTGCGCTTTCAACGCTGGCACGAAGCTGCGTTAAGATAAATGATTGTTTTGCTGTAGCCTCCGCAAGATCGACGACGTTATAGGCGGACTCAAGCGTAGGGCCAACCGAACACACCCCATGGTCTTTCATAAGCGTGATTTTAATTCCCGGGTTCTGAATGAAAACATCCGTCACATGCTGAGCCAGTTCTTTCGATCCGGATGGTGCCACGTCAGCTACTGGAACGTGACCGAGCAGCTTGCGGGCCGTTACGGTTGGAAGCGGCAGCTCTCTCCCTAAGCACGCGTACCCAATCGAGTAATTCGGGTGGCAGTGAACAACGGCGTTCACATCAGGACGGACTTTGTAGATTCCTAGGTGGAAACCTATTTCTTTTGACGGCTTCCCTTGCCCTTCCACAACCTCCCCATCCATGTTAACGATCAAGGCATCTTCTTTACTGACTTCCCCAAGGCTGATGCCGCTTCGCTTAATTAACACGTGATCGGTACCAGGAATTCGAACGCTGATATTTCCACCAGTCGCCTGGGTATACCCTTTTTGATAGACTTTATGAGAGACATACTCCAGTTCTTTTTTTAATAAATCCAAACTCATCTTCGTCGCCTCCTATTTATTGATAAAATTGATTGTAAAATGCCTTTACGTGCGGCTTCAGCTCGTCAGCTAAAGCGAGCGAAGAAGCGCTGTTTTCTGCTATTTCCTGAGAGCGGTGTTGAGCTCTTCGGATCACATAGTCTTCATCAAAGGACAGGATTTGTTTATTTCGCATGACCCACTCCCCTTCGATCATGACGCTGTCAACCGACTGGCCTGTTTCATGGAAGACAAGCTGGGATGGAATATTATGATCCGTTGCCCATGTCGTTGTAGTTTTATTTAAGAAAACAAGATCAGCATCATACCCGCTTTCTATTCGACCACGAGAACTGCCTCCCATGATTTTCGCTCCATTGATACAGGCCATCTCCAGCATTTGATAAGGGGTTGGCCAGGTTTCGAAGTCTGGCTGAGAGCTGCGGTGAATCATCGCCCCTAACCGCATCGTTTCAAACAGGTTGTGCGCGGTTCCGCAGTTGCTTGCATCAGTACCGAGGGCCAGAGGCACCCCTTTTTCCAGATAATCAGGAATCGGAGCCAATCCGCTTCCAAGCATCATATTGCTCGCCGGGTTATAAATGACGGATACCCCACGATCCTTTAAGAGATCTATTTCGTCTGGATGCAGCCATACGCCATGAGCGACAGACAGCCTGTTATTCAGCAACCCTAGCTGGTCTAATTCATAGACTAAGCCGTTATTATAGAATTTCTTGCTATAACTCTCTTGAATCTTTGTCTCCAGTAAATGGGTGTGGACTTGGAGGTCAAAGCGTTCACTCAATTCCTTACATAGTTTCAAAGCTTCGGTACTGCAGCGCTGAGGAGCATTCGGACCTGCCATGATACGAATTCTTCCGTTTTTCTCATGCCAGTCATGGGCTAAATGAATATAGAACTCCTTCATTTCCTCCATCGTTTTTGGCTGACTGCCTTCCAGCTTTTCCATTAAATGCGGCGGTAAATCCAGCTGGAGAAACCGATGGTCCGGAATATCATGAAGCATCGGAGCTACCGAAACGTGCATCTTCGATTGTTCGTAAGCCTTTAAGGCGGCTTCCACTTTTGGAAGGTGCGGAAAATGATCGATACACCCTGTAACGCCGCTTCGGATCATTTCTGCAGCTCCTAACAACACCGCTAATTCAATATCTTCCTCTGTCAGCGAGTGACCGTAAGCGACCGTGTATAAGGACCATAGTTCCAAAGGGAGGGCGTTTTCTGTCCCTTTTAACAAATTAGAATAAGAATGATAGTGGGCATTGGTCATGCCCGGCATAACAATCATCCCTTCCCCATCAACGATTTCCTCTGCCTGTAAGGAAGAATCTTCGTAGGGTTGTGGAATCACCTTTGCCACCTTTCCGTTTTCTATGAAAATAGTTCCTTTAAATACGGCCACTCCCGGGCTCATAGACAAAATGTCAGCATTCTTTATGAGCGTACGCATCGATTACTAGACTTGGGTCGTTTCCATCTTGGCAAGCTTCTCTTTTCTAGCTGCAAGCGCCCGCTCGTAAGCTTCATGGGCGATGGAAGGTTTGTCATCCGAAGCCAGCTCGATCGTTTTTAAGAAAAGCTCTTTGATTTTCTCCTGGTTATCGATCACGACATTTTTATGGGTATCAAGATCTGGTGGAACATCCGTTGTGCCTGCCGCAAGATCTGTCGAGATCGTCACAACGGCGTAGGCGATGCCAAGTTCTCTGGCTAAACTTGCTTCCGTCGCGTTCGTCATTCCGACAACGTCCATGCCCCACTGCTTGTACACATTGATTTCGAGTGATGTTTCATAGCGGGGGCCATCGACGCAAATGTAATTGGCTTTAGGCGTGAGATCCATGTTCAGCTCTTTTGCAGCGTGAAGGAAAGTCTGGTTAAGGTCCGGACAGTAAGGCTGAGTAATTTCTACGGAATACTTTCCGTACGTATTCTCCCGCTTCGTTGTCACATCCATAAACTGGTCAAGTAAGGCGAGTGCTCCTACAGGAATCTCAGGGTTCAATGAGCCGACCGCACACATAGCGATGACATGTTCGATCCCCAGCTGTTTTAACGCCAGCATATTGGCGCGATAGTTAACCTGGTGTGCTAAACTATCATGAGACTTTCCATGACGGGGTAAAAAATAGATTTCCTTGCCGGCATGCGTCCCTTCAAATACGACCGCTTCTCCGTACTCGGTAGGAACCGTCATTTCCCTCAAATCTTCTACTAAGTTATAAAAGCCTGTGCCTCCGATAATTCCTATTTTCATAGTGTTTGACCTCCCTGGTTTCCAAGTAATAGAGATGGATAGAAATACGGTTTTCCAGATTGTTTCTTCAAATCATCCCAGTAACTGAGGATCTTTGTCGCTTCCGTTGCCACCGCAATCGACTGCTCCACCCCTTCGCCTTTATACTCAAATTCATCTTTTACTCGATTGGCGACCGCTGTAAAAATGGCGCCTGCACGTAGTTGGAATAGACTACTGAGCGTTAAAACCGTAGCGGCTTCCATTTCAAAATTTAATACGCCAGCCCGCTGCATATCGTCCATGATCGTATGCATCCAGCTTTGGTTATAATTGCGAAATCCCGGTCTTCCCTGTCCGCAGAAGAAGGAAGCAGCTGTATAACCGATCCCAACATGATAGTTGACTCCGAGACGTTCCGCAGCTTCAATCAGAGCCATGACGACTTCCTGATTAGCGACAGCTGGATATTTGTCATCCACATACTGATCACTTGTCCCGTCATTTCGAACAGCTCCAGCGCAAATGATCAAATCCCCTGGGGCAATGTCTTCCTGCATGGCACCGCATGTCCCTACGCGAAGGAACGTTTCCGCGCCGATCTCAGCCAGTTCTTCCAACGCGCTCGCTGTCGATGGACCACCAGCTCCGGTTGAGCAAGCGGAGATGCCTACGCCTCCCACTTTACCTGTGTATGTAACATGCTCACGGTAAGTGGCTACATGCCTTTGTTCATCCCATAATTTCGCCATTTGCCCCACCCGTTCAGGGTCTCCTGGCAACAGTACATATTTTTCCACATCCCCTGGACGGCACCGAATGTGATACTGAGATTGATCCGCTGATTCTGGTCGATTTGCTTTTGCTTTCCATTTAAGATTTTGAGCCAACTTTAACTGCCTCCTTTTGGTTGGATTCCATCCATTCTAAGATAGAATCTACGGTTAAATAGGTTTGATTTGGATCGAAGTGCGAGATTTGATTTGCGAATGTGGTAATCTGCGGAGGCTGAAGTCCTGCTTCCTCCATAATGCTTTTATCTGAGAAAACAACCTTCGCATGATCGTCTGCGATCTTTTGACTCTGGTTCATAACGACCGTGCGGCAGTTCAGCTCCCCGATCAAATGCATATCATGGGTGATTAAGACAACGATATGGCCATGTTCTTTAAACATTTTGACCAGCTCCAGCACTCGTTTACAGCCTTTATGGTCCTGCCCTGTCGTTGGTTCATCAAGCACAATGACTTTCGGCGATACCGCCATAATCGAAGCCATCGCTACTTCCTTGCGCTGACTGGAGTTAAGGTCAAAAGGGTTGTCCTCTAACTGGTCTTCCAGTTCAAAGATTTCTATGGCCTTTTGGACACGTGTTTCAATTTCCTCATCATCCATCTTTAAGTTTTTACATCCATAAGCCAGTTCTTGCCCGACCGTCGGAAGGAATGTCTGATGATTTGGATTCTGGAACACATACCCGACAAGGCTGGATAGTTTAGCGATCTTCTCTTTCTTCGTGTTTAAGCCGCCAATCGTGATCTCTCCGGTTGTCGGTGTAAGTAAACCGTTAAAGTGTTTGACAAGCGTCGTTTTTCCAGACCCATTGCTTCCTAAGATGGCTACAACTTCGCCTTCATGAATGTCTAAGTTGATCTCCTGGATCGCCTTCACATCGCCAGGATACACATGGGAAACATTTTTCACTGAAATATATGGATTCACTTCTATCCCTCCTGTTGGTCTCACCTGGTTTTGTATGCGTTTTCAAAAATAGATACAGATTCTTCAACTGTTGTGGCTAACTTGAGATTCTGGTTAAATTTCTGATTGTATCCGGCCAGAAATTCTGTGACTTGCGGAGCATGAAGTGTGAGTGCGTGCAACTCTTCTATTTCTGTGAAAATTTCTTCTGGTGTTCCGAACATTTGGATTTCGCCATGATTCAGGACAAGCACTTTGTCACAATAGGCGGCAATTCGCTCGACTTCATGGTCGATGATGATTCCTGTCATCCCGTACTCTTTTAGATTCTGGAGGACGTCATAAACTTCATTCTTTCCTTTTGGATCAAGCATTGAAGTGGGTTCATCCATAATCATAATCGTCGGTCTCATCGCTAATACCGCTGCAATCGCGAGACGCTGTTGCTGACCTCCCGATAAGGCAAGCGGGCTTCTCTTTTCAAATCCAGTCAGGCCTACCTGCGCTAAAGCATCCTTAATTCGAATGAGCATTTCATCTCTTGAAACACCGAGGTTTCCCATTCCGAAAGCAACTTCTTCCTCAATCGTCATTTGGCTTAATTGGTTTTCAGGCTCTTGAAAAACAAAGCCGACATGTTCAGACATTGCCGCTACATTGCTCTCATGGACATCTATTCCTCTTACAGTCACTTGACCTTCCATTTCTCCGTTGATCACCTGGGGGACGAGTCCATTGATACACATCGCTAACGTCGATTTCCCAGCTCCTGTAGGACCAATGATGCCTAGGATTTCTCCATTTTCGATCGAAAAATTAATATCTTTCAGCGTATCTCCTTCCGTATCGGGATACCTGAAGGTGAGGTCTTTGACTTCAATGGCTTTTTCACTCATGAACTAACGCCTCCGATCTTCCCCTGAACTTGTTTATAAAGAAATTTCACTAACATAAACCCGCATACGATCCACGTTCCGATTAAGGAGTAGGTCAACAATGCGTCTGTCGTAAGATGCAGGGATCCCATCATGAACAGTTTGAGGTAAATTTCAAAAGCAAATGCGGCCAGCATCGCTAACAAAAATGTGTAATCAAGGGAACCAATTTTAGTTTCTCTTAAGCTCGTTTTGTTGCCTTTCCTGCTGAAGGCCCGGCATTCAAGTACATAGGAAAGCTGGTGGACCTTCATAAACGTGATGATGAAGAGTGGGGCAAACATGGGTACAAGGTTTTTCACCCGTTGAATCAGGTTGCCTTTCACATCCAAACACCTGGCTTGCTGGGCTTCCATCACGATTTTTGCTTCTCTTGCGATGATCGGAATGATCTGGAACGTCGAAAGCAAAATGAAAGCAAAGGAGTGAGGAACTTTCCATTTCACTAAGGCAGATGCCATATCTGATGGATGTGTCGTCATAACGAATAGAACGGCTGCCGTACCAATGACTAAAATTCTGAAGGACATCACGGAAGCATAAACCATCGATTCATACTTGAAAGTCAGACCTCCGAAAATTTCAAATACAGGTGTAACTCCAATCGGATTATAGATTCCATGAACGGTCATAATGAGGACAGCAAATAATAGAAGAAACTGAATCGATACGAGATAAGGTTTGATAAGCTTTGCGGCGACCACTAAAGGAAATAAAGCGACAAGTAAAACAAGCTGAAGGGCCGGATCATTTAAAATAAACGAACTGGCGACAACAAAAGCGACAAAAATCATTTTAGTCCTCGGATCTAAGCTGTGAATCAGACTATCTTTTTGCATATACAAACTGTTCAAATCATTTCCTCCTTCTTCATTCAGTGAATTTGTTCTTAGTGGACGTCTACAACGCTGCTTGTCGACCCCCGCTCAATGAGCGTCGGCTGAAATGTAACCGTTTCTTTGAAGTTCTTGCCTTCCTTGACGATTTGGACAATTAATTCAACGGTTTTTTGACCCATTTCAGAGATTGGCGTACGAATTGTCGTTAATTCCGGGTCAACAATCTCTGCAAATTGCGAATCATCAAAACCGATGACCGAAAGTTGTTCAGGTACGTTCAATCCAAGCTCTCGCGCTGCCTTATAAATCCCGACGGCAATCGCATCATTTCCTGCAAAGATCGCTGTCGGCCTGTCTTTTCTCGAAAGCATCTCCAATCCTTTGTTATAACCGCTGTTAATCTTAAATTCATCAAGTTTCACATAATTTTTATTCAGTTTTACTTTATAATCCTCGAGTGCTTCTTGATAACCTTTATACCGCTCGACGGTCGAATAAGAATCCGGCTGCCCCCCAATATACCCAATCTTCTGGTGACCAAGTTCCAGCAAGTGTTTCGTCGCCTGGTAGCCCCCTTCAAAGTTATCGACTAATACTTCGTCCAACCTTACATCTTTCACCTGACTTCCGAGAATAATGAGGGGCAGGTCAGGTCTTGTTTTAATAATTTCACGAACATTTCTATCGTTGATTTCGGGCGTTGAGAAAATGATGCCGTCAATGCCTTTTCGAAGTAGAAAGTTTAGATACTCCGACTCTTTGCTCAAGTCGTTGTCCGTGTTGCAGAGGATGACATTAAAGCCATGTTTATGAGCTTCATCCTCGATGGCCCTTGTCAGTTCGCCATAAAAAATGTTTTTAATATCCGGTATGATTAACCCAAGGGTCGATGTTTGTTTCTTGATCATCGCCGTTGCTACCATGTTCTTTTGAAATTTCAGCTCATCCACTGCTTTATGGACTTTTTCCTTCGTAGATGCACTCGTGTATCCACTATTGTTCAGTACTCTGGAAACTGTTGATATAGATACGTTCGCTACTTTTGCGACGTCTTTAATCGTTACCATTTTCACACTTCCTATCATTTTATGGAAACGTTTCCCTGAGATTAGATGCTAAAATGGTTGATCATCGTTCCATCCCGGGAAAATCCGTTTTCTAGTTGGTTTCATTATACGTTAATAGGAGGTTTATTTTCAATAATATTCTGAAAATATCGAAAACATTGAATGAAAATTATGTGGAAACGTTTTTATAAAAACTCAAAAGTATAGGAAGATTGTTTTACACAGTTACCTTTCGATTCGAATGGATGACGCGATTCTCTAAAGAACCAATTCCTTTAATCTTACATTCAATCACATCATTTTCACTCAAAAACTCCGCCCCAACCGGGCTTCCTGTTAAAATAACGTCTCCAGGCTTAAGCGTCATGACCTTACTCAAGTAAGAAATCATTCGCTTGATCGGGACGATCATGAGGTCTGTTGTGCTATCTTGTTTCTTAGTCCCATTATGAAACGCTTGAATCCTTGCTGTTGCAGGATCGAAGTTTGTTTCTACCACCGGTCCCAGGGGCGTGAATGTATCGAATGATTTCCCGAGCGTCCAGTGCCCATCCTTGTGAAAATATTGAGGAGCCGTCACGTCATTTCCAATCGTATAGCCAAAGATGTAATCCAACACGTCCTCTTCTTCAATATCCTTCGCTTCTTTTCCGATGACTACAGCCAGCTCCGATTCAAATTTCACTTCCTCAATCGTTTCCGGGATGACGATGTCACTTTCCGGGCCAATGACGCTGGAAAGGGATTTAAAGAAAAACACCGGCATCTCTGGGCCTTCTTCTGGAAGATCCTTTTTATCGGCAACATAATTGGCGCCGATTCCGATGACTTGATTTGGCACGATCGGTGCCAGCCATTTGACTTCTTCACTTGAGAACGTCTGTCCTAAGTAAAACCAATCAGAATAGATGTCTCCACTAATTTCCGCAATACCGTCAGAAGTGAGCACTCCCTGCCTTACTTCATCGTCCCTGTTCAATGTAAACCTACCGAACTTCATCGACAGTCCTCCCTAGTCCTTTTTAATTGGAAAAAGGTCAAAGTGTCAGATGGTTTGACCCTTTTCCAAGTGTTAACCAGTGGTTATTTATTGATTTCTAGTCATTTCTTTTATAGAATCTTAGGTAAGCTGAAAGAGCATCATACAACCCTCGTCCAAAAGTGTGTTGTGTTGATGTTCTTTTTTATGCGGACATTTTTCTTTCTTTATGTTTACTTTTCACCACTCCGATTTTTTCCCTGATATCTTTCGCATTCGGAAGGAATCGTACTGGGAAGATCTTAAGTATCATCCAAACAATCCAGAATGTAAGGATTTTATCTGCCATGGTACCCGGAATATTGGCGATAAACGCGGCGTTAAAAATTTGCTGACCTGAGGCAATCAGTCCAGCCGTCAGCACATCGACGGTATGTCCAGAAAAACCACCAAACACATAGACAGATATCACTGTAGCTACTGCTGAAGCTAGTAATCCTGTGACCGCCCCTGAAGTAATAACCTTCCACCCTTTCTTAAACCAGCCTTTTTTATAGAAAAAGTGGGCTAAGAAAGCGACAAATATTCCAACTACAGCAAATGGTAAGTAGGTCCAACGAACAATAAGTGCCAGAATCACATTCGTCATCAATGCTGTGGCTCCACCCCAGAGCGGCCCAAGCACAATGGCATTCAACACGGTTCCTATGTTATTCAAAAACAACGGGAGCTTTAACATCTCAACAATCGAATTCGCTACCCAGTTCAACGCAATACCTGCAGGAATCATGGCTACAATGAAACTCGAATTCTTTTTCATCATACCTTTTCATATACCTCCTCGTTTTTTGTGGTGAAAACCCTCCTATTTGTTGACACCTCCTTCACAGCACGTATGTAAAAACGTTTCCACAAACAGTAAGGGATTGGCATCACAATGAATATGGAAACGCTTTCTTAAAAAGAATTATACATAGTGAGCTCCTTAATTTCAACAATTTTTTGAAAATACAAATTATTTACATCTTCACCAATCTCCCCCGTCTTCCTTTTTTGGTCGTCGTTTATTTTATTTTCGATCCCTGCCGGTTATTTAAAATGACTGCACCGAACGCCAGTGAATTCGCGTTTCTTTCGGATGTGATCCACTTACATAGAATCTTTCACAAACCGGGGCGACTCGTTCCCTTGAACTTTTCGTGTTATACTATTATGATATATTTTGGTTGAAATCCATCCGAATTGGTCATGGATAAGAAAAAAAGCATTTTTACTTTTTAATTTTGGGAACATGGTTTCCCATAAGGAAAGGGTTCAGATATATATGAAAGATAATTTTTGGCATGAGTTGCCAAGGCCGTTTTTTGTTCTGGCCCCGATGGAAGCCGTGACCGATGTCGTATTCCGTCATGTTGTGGCTGAAGCAGGCAGACCTGACGTGTTCTTTACAGAGTTTACGAATACGGAAAGCTACTGCCATCCTAAAGGGAAAGACAGCGTACGCGGACGTCTGACGTTCACGGAAGATGAACAGCCGATCGTCGCCCATATTTGGGGAGATAAACCGGAATATTTTCGCCAAATGAGTATCGGCATGGCCG
>NZ_JRNX01000263.1 GCF_000786645.1 Halobacillus sp. BBL2006 | reverse complement strand
TGGTGAACCAATCAGAGCCGTAATCGCGCCAACGGGAAGCTCGGAAAACGACGGGTCAATAATCCGGGCTAACACATCAGCGGCCAACAAAACATTACCACCCCATAAAGCCGATCCAATCAACAAAGGAATATGAGATCGATAACCGATCAGCTTGATCAAGTGCGGTGCTACGAGGCCGACAAAACCGATCGGACCGACGATACTGACCGTTACACTCGTCAAAAGGACGGCTGCTAATATGGAGATCAGTTTGACGGTACGGACATTTTGACCTAAAGCCGTGGCCACATCATCTCCGAGCGTCAATGTATCCATCTTCTTCGCAAATCCGAAGGAAAAAATCAGCCCGATGGCTACTAACGGTAGAGAAAATCGGACACCGTCCCAATTGTTTTGGACGAGCGTACCTGACCCCCAAAGGAATAGGCCCTGAGTTTCATTTTCATAAAAAATTTGCAGGACGGAGGTTAAGGATGAAAATAGAAACGTAACGATCATTCCTGCTAAAACCATACGTACTGGAGTCGCATTGCCAGCCCCCGACAGCATATAGACAATCGCAAACGTAACGATACCTCCGAAAAAAGCGGTGGCAATGCCATTTGCGAACATCGCAAATGGAAAGAAAATCGTTGTCACGACAACAGCGAAATACGTTCCCGAATGGATGCCGAGCGTACTAGCAGAAGACAGCGGGTTTTTCGTCACCGTCTGCAAAATAACACCCGAGACGGCGAGCGCTCCTCCTGCAATGATTCCCATGACAGCACGTGGCAGACGTAAAATCCTAACTGTATGATGCTGGATAGTATCCTTTGGGTTCAGGAGGGCGTCAACCACTGTTCCAAATGGGATATCGACATTTCCCTGATTGATATGTATAAAAGTTAAAAGGCACAACAACGCAGTCCCACCTCCGAAGGTGAGAGCCGCGATGATTGTGCTTCTGAACGTTGCGTTCATATTATTCACTCACTTTAGTCTTCTTTTACAGCTGCATCCACGACCTGCTTCGCAAGCACTTCTGCAGATAGCGGTCCACCGAATGTCCATGTATCTCCAGGCATTTTGTACGTCCGATTTTCTTCAACGAATTTGAGGTTCTCCCAGGCAGGGTTACCTTTCAACTGATTACTGAAGATGTTGTCCTCTTCTTGGACGATATAAAAGAAGTTCGCATCCTGGTAATTCTGCAAGGTCTCAACCGTCGTGGACGTATAACCGTAAGTTTCAAGCTTGTCTGTTTCATAAGCATTTTTCATGCCCATCTTATTCATAACTTTGGCAACAATTGAATTGTTCGTAAACAACCTTAATGTTGGTGTGTTTTGCGATGTAAACGCTTGGGTGATCACATAGTCCATGCCGCCTTTTCCAGCTTCCTCAAGGCGCGCCTGTTGATCTTTGAATGTCTGCTCCATGTTGTTTAACACTTCTTCGGCTTTATCTTGTTTATCAACGACCTTGGCAATCGTGTTGAATTCATCAATCATATTCTGATACTGATCTTGAGCTGCTTCTTCAGAATAAGGCGCGAACATCACCGTTGGCGCAATTTGCTGCAGCTTATCTGCTATACCTTCATGGCGAAATTTAACCCCAATAATCAAGTCAGGATTCAGACGGGAAATCGCTTCGAGGTTAGGTTCAGCACGCGTTCCGACATCTTCGACAGAATCACTGAACGGAATTCCGACATCTACCCAGTCTCCATAAGAATCCAGACCTGCTACTCCTACAGGCTCCATACCAAGAGCTTGCAAGTCTTCGGCGTATGTCCATTCTAGAACGACAACTTTTTTTGGAGTGCCTTCAATTGTCTGCTCGCCCATCGCATCTTCAATCGTAACCGAACGGGTTTCTTCAGATTGCTCCCCTTCAGAGTCAGAGCTCCCAGTTTCCTCTTTCTCTTCTCCACTGCTGCAAGCAGCAAGAACAGTCAGCATAAGTATAAGTACAATAAGTGAAACCTTTTTCATATGTCTCCATCCCTTCTTTTTCTTTTCTATGTAGAATCCTCAGCTAACCAATTGATAAAGATTCTCATTATCATCTACAGATTTTATCATACCTAAGCCCTAATCTTCTGTCAACGTAAATAATGAATTTATCTATTCATTAAGCCAGTCATAATATAACGTTTGTCGATCTTCTATCACTTCTTTCCGAACCACTTCCTTGAAGCTCTGCACTAGACCTCCGTAATAATAGGCTAATAATTCTTTTCTCACCATTCCACTCTTGTAGGCAAAAACAGAACGCTTAAACGTCTCCGTAATTACAGATAGATAATCTTCAACCGGCCATTTTAGTGCTGCCTGACGATACGCACTTTCTACTGTTCTCCAGGCATTAAGAACTTCTCCAGGATTCAAAAACGGTTTCGTTACTTCTATAAAAGAGACTGGAATAAACGAAGGCAGGAAAGTGTGGTCGATCGAGTCAAAATTACTAAAAGAAGCTTTTCTTTGCTTCTTCTTTGTTTCGGTCGTGGATTTCAGTGGTTTAAGCTTATCAGAAGAGGATTTATTGGAAGTTTGAGGAGTGACATCAGGGGTGACGTGAGGGGTGACATCCTCAGGTAAAAAAAGATCGGCTTGGGGAAGAAATATAATCAAATTCACTCCCTGTCTGCCGTTCGGTTTTTTCGTCGTTACTTTTTCAATCAACCCTTCATTCACTAATTTGTTTACTGCCCGGGTAACGGTGCGCGTACTCAAGTCTGTTTTATTTGCTAATGTCTGTTTCTTGAGAAAAGCGACCCCAGGATATTTAACCGCATGCCGCCAGATAACTTTCAATACTTTTAGCGTTCCTTCGGATAATGCGGCTTTTCTTTTATAGAGGAAACTTCTTACGTGACGGTCAAGTTCTGCTTTGTGACTGAATTTCTGATTACTTTTAATCCATTTCATATTCATTTGCTGATCCTCCATGTTCCGATCGTTTACACTATAATCGAAACTTGTTAGAAAGAGGTGTCTATCAAATCGAATTTTTTCTAGAATATTCTTAGTAAGAAAAAAGTTTTGTTCGTTCCTACCATTCCTGCCTCATGGTAAATTGCTAAAACAAAAAGAAGTCCAAGCAGCTTTTATCTGCTTGGACTTCTTTCTCTACTCTAAAATGGTCAATCACGGATAATCCCCTGAAATGTCTGGGTTGGCGGGGAAACGGCGAGATCCCGCAGGGCGGAGCCCGAGGAAGCTTGCCAGGTCCACCGCAGAAAAGCGAGTTGTTTCCCCGCCATCCCTAGCCCCGATCCAGTAACGGCCCCCACTTATCTCGAAACTGAGTCTTCTAGAATAGGGAGCTTTAAC
>NZ_JRNX01000262.1 GCF_000786645.1 Halobacillus sp. BBL2006 | reverse complement strand
ATGGCGGGGGCCATTTCTAGGCGTCGCCATCTTAATGGTCATTGCGTTTATTGGACTCACGATATTAATGCCGTCATCACAAACCGTACAGACGAACAAAAAGAAAACATCACTCGCGGATCCATTCAGGGCGCTGAAGCACCGTTCATTGCTTGTATTGGGGATTGCGGCAGCGCTTTACAACTTCGGATTTTTTACGTTGCTTGCTTATTCCCCGTTTGTACTCGGGCTGGATGAACATGGATTAGGATTCGTTTTTCTTGGCTGGGGCATTCTGCTTGCGATTACATCCGTCTTCATGGCACCGAGGCTTCAGCAGCGCTTTGGCACGGTGACTTCCATGTGTATGATGCTGTTCCTTTTCGCGCTTGTTCTGCTTGCGATGGGAATTTGGACATCGACTCAGTGGGTGGTCATCGCTGCCGTTATTTTTGCTGGAGCTATGCTTGGAAACAACAATACGTTGATTACGACGGCGGTCATGAATGCAAGTCCTGTAGAACGGTCGACCGCATCGGCTGCGTATAGCTTCCTCCGCTTCTTAGGCGGCGCGATTGCTCCCTATGCAGCAGGAAAGCTATCAGAAATCTACAATTCTAGCATTCCCTTTTATGTTGGGGCTGGATTTGTCTTTCTATCTGTTCTGTTTATTTGGCTGAACCAAAGTCATATTCGTCATGTTGACGAGGCGGAAGGAGCTCACTAAGGGTTTGTAAAACTTACGAAACGATCATCATTAGAAAGAAGGTTTTTCATCATGTGTGGAATTACAGGCTGGGTGTCTTGGACCCAAAATCTAATCAATCAAGAATCTATTTTGGAAAATATGACGGCTTCGATTCAGCACCGGGGGCCAGATCGCAGCGGTACGTGGTTGACGGAGCAGGCAGCACTAGGACATCGCCGGTTGATCGTCATCGATCCGGAGGGCGGCAAGCAGCCGATGGTCTATCACGATGGGCCGCATGCGGTGGCACTTAGCTACAATGGAGAGATTTATAATTTCAAAGAGTTACGCGGGGAATTGATCAAGAAAGGCCATCACTTTACCAGTTCATCAGATACAGAGGTACTGCTGCACGCCTATTTGGAATGGGGCGAAGCATGCATCAAGCGCTTGAACGGCATTTTTGCTTTTGCGATATGGGATGAACGAAAGGAACAACTGATGCTTGGAAGGGATCACCTTGGCGTGAAGCCTTTGTATTTTGCCAACCGTGGAAATGATATTATTTTCGGTTCTGAATTAAAAGCGCTGTTTGCTCACCCGGAGGTTGAAGCGGAGATCGATGCTCAAGGGCTTTCTGAAATTTTCGGGCTCGGTCCGATTCGCACGCCTGGTCAAGGGGTGTTCAAAGATATCGAAGAAGTACGCGCCGGTCATTATGTCACGTTCAGAAAAGAAGGCCGTACAACTGAACGCTACTGGACCCTGGAGAGCCGTCCGCATACCGATGATCTTGATACAACGGTAGCTACAATCCGCTCTTATTTAGAAGACACGGTCAAACGTCAGCTCGTCGCTGATCGTCCTGTCGTGTCTATGCTCTCAGGAGGGTTAGATTCCAGCGGATTAACGGCTATGGCAGGGGAAGAGTTTGCTAAAGAGGGCAAGACGTTGAAAACCTATTCGATCGACTTCGAGAACAGTGATCAAGATTTTGAAAAAGATTTCTTGCGCGTAGACTTAGATGAACCGTGGGTGAAGAAAGTTTCTGAACATGTCGGAACAGAGCACAAATCTCTCGTTTTAGATGCAGATACATTGGTGGAAAATTTATTAGTAACGATGAGGGCGCGTGACCTTCCGGGGGTGGGGGAAATTGAAACTTCCCTTTATCTGCTTTTTACGGAAATGGAAAAAGAAGCGACGGTCGCTTTATCTGGCGAATCCGCCGATGAAGTATTCTCCGGCTATCCATGGTTCCATCAGGAAGAATTTCTAGATGCGTATGTATTCCCGTGGCTGATCAATATGAAGGGCATCACTACGGTTCTATCTGATGATATGAAGGAAAAGTTAGACCTTCCAACCTATCAGCAAGAACGCTATGAAGAGGCGCTGGAGGAAGTGCCTGTGCTTGAGGATGAGTCTGAGCTTCAAGCGAAGCAGCGCCGCATGTCGTACATGTTCATTACCCGCTTTCTGCCATTTATGCTTGATCGCAAAGACCGCGCCAGCATGATGACAGGGTTTGAAGTCCGGGTACCTTTCTGTGATTATCGTTTGGTGGAGTATCTTTGGAATGTGCCGATTGAAATGAAGAATGTCGATGGCATTGAAAAAGGCGTGCTGCGCCGGGCATTTGAAGGATATTTGCCAGAGGACGTGCGCTATCGTAAGAAGAGTGCGTATCCAAGCACGAAAGATGACCAATATTTGCAAGGCGTGAGAACCTGGATGCTTCAAATTCTTGATGATCCGAACGCTCCAATTCTTCCTTATATTGATTTGGAAAAAGTGCGTGCGATGGCAGAAGGCAAGAGCACGGGTGTTCAAGATTCTGCCGTTAAGGGTTTGTTTGACTACCTGATTCAAATTAACGCGTGGTTGGATGAATACCAAATCACTGTGACCATTTAACATACTACCTGAAATGCCTGGCTTAGCTTATGAGTCAGGTATTCTTTTGTTTAAGAATAGATCTTCTTTGAGAGAAAACAATTCCCGACTCAAGAATATCTTTCATCGCCTTAGTAAAAGAGTGAGAACATAGGATTCCAAATCAGTGTACCTGGCCCTTATAATGAATCTATGAAAAGGTAAGGTGATTTTTGACAAGAGGAGGAAGCAGAACATGTTGAAAAGAACGAATCCAATAGAGTCTATTTTAAATGAGCATTCCGTTATGATCCTTGATGGAGCCTTAGCTACAGAGCTTGAGACCCACGGGTGTGATCTGGATGATCCCCTTTGGTCTGCACGTGTCTTGTTAGAAAATCCAGACCTCATCTATCAAGTTCACTACGATTATTTCCGATCTGGAGCAGATTGCGCGATCACAGCCAGCTATCAGGCAACCGTAGAGGGGTTTGCAGAACGGGGGATCGGCGAAAACGAGGCGCTTGATTTGATCAAGAAAACCGTAGAGCTTGCTCGAAAAGCGAGAGACGACTTTTGGCAGCAGGAAGGCGGGACAAATCGGCCGAAACCGCTTGTCGCCGCATCCGTCGGTCCATATGGAGCTTATCTCGCTGATGGATCGGAATACAAAGGGAACTATGGCGTAAATGATGAGAGGTTACGAGAATTCCACAGACCTCGTTTGGAGGCTCTGCTAGAAGCGGGGGCAGATCTCCTGGCTATCGAAACGATTCCTTCTTTGCAGGAAGCTGAAGTGATCGGTTCCCTGTTAAAAGAATTTCCCGGTGCTTATGGATGGCTATCCTTTACCTTAAGGGATGGGGCTTCAATCAGTGATGGTACGCCGCTTGAGGAATGTGCCAAAGCATTTGAGGATGATGATCAGATCGCTGCAATCGGAGCCAACTGTACTCCTGTCACCACCGCTGCCGAAGCGGTTAAGGCCCTGGAGGCTCATACAAATAAACCGATTATCGTTTATCCGAATTCCGGAGAAACCTACGACCCAGAAACCAACACGTGGCATGGAGAAGGTTCCGACGGCTTCCATACGCAAGATTGGTATAAAAAAGGAGCACGGATCATCGGTGGCTGCTGCCGTACAGCACCGAAACACATTGTAGAGATGACTAAAACGTGGCGATCCTAAAACTTTAGAAGATTAGAGATCTATCAAAAGACAGCTAACCTGAGATTTTAGCTGTCTTTTTTTGATTGATTCTGTAGAATAAAAAATAGATGACACTATTGAAACACATCTCTCCGCCTTTTTATTAAGTTTGTATCCTACCATTTATCTATTGACCACTTCATGCCGATATATAAAAAGGGGACCATCGTAACAGATTCAGTCCACAACTTAAAAATTTAATGGAGGGTGACCAATGAATCGTTTTAAAAAGTTCATCATCGTAGCCATCGCTGTTTTGCTCGCAGGAGCATCCGTCTCGTTATCTCCGCAAGTCAGTCATGCTGAAAGCCACAAAGAAGACCGTTACCACCATTTCGAAGAACATTTGAATTTCGAGTACCCTTTGAACATTATGTTTGGCGTCATTATGACGTTAAAGAAAGAGCAAGAAGCTCTTCGCTTATCAGAGGCGATTGATATCGTTCACTCTATGAAAAAAGTTGAAGTGATGGACCGTTACCTTGATTTTCGTAGGAATAAAGTAAACCCTAAAGAGATTCGCCTGATCGTAAAGCAGGTGTATGACATAGATTTGGATCGAGTCTCTGAACTAGGAGCTGGAAAGCAAGTGAACACATATCCTGATGAGATAACGGACGGTGTGAAACAGGTGTTAGCTGACCAATCGATTGAAGATTTAGATGAATATATTGAGTCTTTATCTAAGGTTGAAGTCATGGATTTATACTTGGAGTATTACGGGAAAAAGATTGAAGGGCCGGAAATTCGACGTGTCATCAATCAAATTTTCGGTGTGAACCTGGATGGAATCTCCTCATTAGAAGGATCAGGCGTCTCCCTTTTCTCAAAAGATCAGTGGATATCCCAATACGACAATGATTTATTCGTCGTTCATACTGGCCTGACGGATGTAGATGTGTGGGTGTATCCTACAGAATACTTTACAGAGCAAACAGGACTCACAGAACTTCCGACTGGTTTGAAAAACGGGCTTATGGCGTTAGGATTTGAGTATAGTGAAGAAAAAGGAACCCTCTATTATGCAAATCCAACGGGCGAATCGGTTGCGGATCAGTTCAAAGGACATACGCTTGGTACCATCATCGGTTTCATTAAAGGTAATTATGCAGAGTTACTAGAAGGAACACCGTCTCACAAAGACGAATCAAATTCCGATCAATAGGGAAATACAGTAGCAGACTCTATCAATCTATGAGTCTGCTTTTTTCTATTCAAAAGGAGGCGAAAGCGATGGACAAAATAAAAGTGTTGCAAGCAGACATTACTAAGTTAGACGTCGATGCGATCGTCAACGCCGCGAACAAACAGCTGAAGGGCGGTGGTGGAGTGGATGGAGCGATTCATCGTGCTGGAGGTTCAGCGATTATGGAGGAATGCCAGGAGATTGGAGGCTGTGAAACCGGAGAAGCTGTGATTACCACAGCCGGCGAATTGCCTTCTGAAAAAGTCATTCACACCGTAGGACCTGTTTGGAATGGAGGAAACAAAGGGGAAGAGGAACAACTTGCCGCCTGTTATCG
>NZ_JRNX01000261.1 GCF_000786645.1 Halobacillus sp. BBL2006 | reverse complement strand
TGCTGCCGATAATGCTAAACAGATGATGGATCTTCTTCATATTCAATATAAAGATTTGAACCCAAGACAGATGGATTTGTTTCAATTTTAGGAGGTTCTATGAATCAAAAGGAAGCATTACAAAAAATTAAACAATTTGTTCATTCCCATTTCAGTTCAGAACCCAGCGGCCACGACTTTACCCACATGGAAAGAGTGGCTAGGTGGTCCAGTGATCTAGCTGCAAATGAAGGTGCCGATCCATTTCTATGTGAAGTGATCGGCTGGTTACATGATATCGGCGACAGAAAACTTTTTAAAGATCCGGTGCATGCTAAAGAAGAGCAAAATAGATTGTTAAAGGAATTAGGGTTTAAAGAGAGGGTTATAGCGGATATAAATGAAGCAATCGATACGGTGTCCTTTCATAAGGGACAAGTTCCTGATTCGATAACGGGAAAAATCGTTCAAGATGCAGACAGGCTTGATGCTGTGGGGGCAATAGGGATTGCTAGAACGTTTGCTTTCGGCGGTGCAAAAGGACAACAGATCGTAAGTAAAAACGAAATGGCCCCTAATTCGCTCCAGCATTTTTATGATAAATTATTGAAGCTGGCCCCTTTGATGAATACGGAATCAGGTAGACAAGAAGCAGAGCGCAGACATCAGTTCATGCTGCTATTTTTAGAAGAATTCCAACGAGAAACAGAAGTACAACCGTGAAGGTGTCAAGGAGGTTGAAGAGGATGTTGAAAAACGAGCAAGCTTATTTAGATTTATGTCGTTACGTAATGGAAGAAGGTACAGAAAAAAGTGATCGGACTGGAACTGGCACCTTTTCTGTATTTGGCCACCAGATGAGGTTCAATTTACAGGATGGCTTTCCTCTGCTTACGACGAAGCGTATTCCATTTCGTTTGATTGCAAGCGAATTACTTTGGTTCATGAGAGGGGATACGAATATTCGTTATCTCTTAAAACACAACAATAATATTTGGAATGAATGGGCTTTTCAGAAGTGGGTGGAAAGTGAAGAATACGTAGGACCGAATATGACTGATTTCGGGAGAAGAAGTCAAAAGGATGAAGCGTTCAAAGAGCGTTATGATGAACAAATGAAGATATTTAAGGAGCGGATTCTCACCGACGATTCTTTTGCTGAAAGATATGGAGATCTTGGAGCTGTATACGGGAAACAGTGGAGAGACTGGCGAACGTCTCAGGGCGAGACAATTGACCAGTTGAAAAATGTGATTGAAGGCATCAGATCAAATCCTGATTCCAGAAGACATATTGTCACAGCTTGGAATCCTGAGGACGTACCATCCAATATGGCTTTGCCTCCTTGCCACACGATGTTCCAATTCTATGTGGCGGACGGAAAATTATCCTGCCAACTTTACCAGCGTAGTGCGGATATATTTTTAGGAGTTCCGTTTAACATTGCCAGTTACGCGTTGTTGACTCATTTAATTGCACATGAATGTGGCTTGAAACCGGGAGAATTCGTTCACACACTGGGAGATGCACACATCTATACCAATCATCTGGATCAAATCAAAGAACAATTGTCCAGATCACCAAAAGAAGCGCCAAGGCTATTATTAAATGAAGACATTGAAAGTGTATTCGACTTTGAAATGGAAGACATTAAAATTGAAGGCTATGACCCTCACCCGGGGATCAAAGCACCAGTAGCCGTATAATAAAGAAGAGGTGATAATCGATGATTTCATTCATATTCGCGATGGACAAAAATCGACTAATTGGTAAAGATAACGATCTTCCGTGGCATATTCCCAATGACTTTAAGTTCTTTAAAGACATGACATGGGGCAAAACTATAATTATGGGACGGAAGACCTTTGAATCTTTTGGAAAACCTTTGCCGGAAAGAGAACACATCGTCATTACGAGCAACCGAGATTATAATCGGCAAGGCTGTAAGGTCGTCCATTCTATTGAAGATATTCTGCAATTAGAGAAGGATCAACCTGATCATGAGTGGTTTGTAATTGGAGGCAGTGTCTTATTTGAGAAAATGCTGCCTTATGCAGATCGGATGTATCTGACATATATCGACCACGAGTTTGAGGGAGATACTCATTTTCCTCAATACGATGAAAGTGAATGGAAGCTGATATCCGAGACGCAAGGTAAGAAAGATGAAAAGAATCCTTATGATTATTACTTCCGCACTTATGATCGTGTTGAAACATGATGAATAGTGAAAACACCTGTGCCGCTATCTTGGCAGGGGGTGGATCAACACGCATGGGCGAGGATAAAGGCAATTTAATTGTCGGTGGTTTTACTGTGGAGGAGCGGATTATGGAAGAATTGGGGTGTTTGACTTCTTTCGTCGTTCTGAACAAAAATAAAAAGTCACTTTTTGAAATCCCAACGATTCCAGATGTATATGAAGACGCCGGTCCGCTAGGAGGCCTTCATGCCGTGATAGAGGCGAGAAACGAAGAGTGGTTTATAGTGTCTGCTTGTGACACACCCTTCATCGATCGAAACGTTTATCAACACTTAATGCGGTTCATATGTGAAGGAACTCAAGCAGTCATCCCCGTCTATGATGGGCGTTTTCAGCCGTTATCAGGGATTTATCATAAAAGCGTGAGCGATGAACTTACTGCCTTATTGCAAGCTGGTCATCGTAAAGTTGCGAAATTGCTGGATAACGTGAATACTTACTATGTTACGGATTTCAACTCATTGCCAAAGAAAACTGTAGAAAATCATTTTTTCAATATGAATACACCCGGGGATTATGAACTTGCGCAGAGAATGGTAAAAAATCAGGCGCGATCAAGACATTTCCCTTAAAAAATGATATCATGATATTGAAATACTTAATTAATTCTCCGTTCAGTGAACTCGGTGTAAACATAATGAAGAATATGTCGTAATAATAAGCTAACTATTGAAGGCGGTGAAGGATATGCTGTCGAGTATCGGAATTCCTGGCCTTATTTTAATTTTGACGATTGCTCTCGTCATCTTTGGGCCTAAAAAGCTTCCTGAAATCGGAAAAGCGGCTGGACAAACATTGAAAGAATTCAAAAGTTCAGCACGTGATTTGACAGATGATGTGAAAGAAGATTCAGATGTGAAAAAATAATGGAGTGATGAACCGTGTTATCAAACATTGGTGTACCAGGTCTTATCCTGATCTTGATCATTGCCCTTGTCATTTTCGGCCCATCTAAATTGCCGGAAATTGGCAAAGCTTTTGGAAGCTCCTTAAAAGAGTTCAAAAAAGCGACCGGAGATATCATGTCAGATGATGAAACCAAGAACAAGAACAAGGACGAATAAAATGAATAGCGAGGTGTAAGAGGACTCCCTCTTACATCTTCTTTTTTGCAGGCTGTGATAAGCCTGGAGGTGGATCAATTGTCAGATGAAAATATAACACAAGATGTAGAAATGAATTTTACCGACCATTTGAGCGAATTAAGGAAAAGGATCATATGGACGCTCGTTTTTTTTATTGCCTTCTTTGTCGTTGGGTTTTTGAATGTAAGAACCATTCAAGATTTTTTTGTCGCAGACTTGCCTTTTGACTTAAATATGACAAGCCCAGGAGAGATCATCTGGATCTTTTTCACGATTGCAAGTATCGTTGCCATAGCTGGGACCTTGCCAGTTCTATGCCTGCAAGTATGGTTGTTCATCAAGCCAGCACTGACTCCTAAAGAACGCCGGGTGTCATTGGCTTATATACCAGCGATTTTCATATTGTTTTTATCAGGGTTGACATTTGGATATGTTGTGTTTATTCAAATGATTCTGCCATTCTTACTTTCTTTGAATGACGGAATGTTCAATGAAATTTATACAGTAGAGAGATATTTCAAATTTTTATTCAGAGTTACAATTCCATTTGCTGTTCTCTTTGAGATTCCGATTCTGACGATGTTTTTAACGAGTCTCGGGGTCGTAAATCCTATGTTTTTGGTGAGAGTGAGAAAATACGCTTACTTCATTCTGATTATCATCGGGACAATCATTTCCCCTCCCGATTTTATTCTGCAAATTGTTGTGGCCATACCTCTTATCATTTTGTATGAGATCAGCATTATTTTATCCAGAATTGTATTCAGGAAAAAGTTGAAAAATCATCAGGAATTCATGGAAGATGAATAGAAAAAAAGAATCCTCTGAATGAGGATTCTTTTTTATATCAAATCCTTGTGATAATGTCTAAAGTTAACTGTAAATATGGAGCGGTTCTGGCACCCATGAAGTTGTTACAACGATTCTTTTGCCGAAATGAAGAATCCGTGATAAAAAAGAAGTAGTATAGTTTCAGGAGGAGAAAAACATGAGATCTTTTTACCATTATATGATGCGATATCGTGGAAATCGTAAAAATAACGAAGAGAAAAGGCTGGCAGATTGGATGTTTGAAGATCATAGTTTCCCTAAACAGGCGAAGTCGTATGATGAAATCAGCCGCTATTTAGAGTGGAATATTCCATTTCCTAGTGCGCTGTCAGTTTTTGATCGATTATATGAAACTTACAAACTAGATGAAGAATAAATCATGTAAGGGAGAGAGTCTGTATGCGTATTTTACATACAGCGGATTGGCATTTGGGGAAGATCGTCAATTACGTGCATATGACGGAAGATCAGCAATATATATTAGATCAGTTCATTTCAATTGTCGAAAAAGAACAACCGGATGTCATCATCATTGCCGGGGATCTTTATGATCGATCTATTCCGCCAAAAAAAGCAGTTGAACTTTTAAATCAGACGTTAACAAAACTCATTAATGACTTTAATATCCCTGTCCTGGCTATATCAGGAAATCACGATAGTCCTGATCGTCTGGAGTTCGGAACAGAACTCTTTCGTAGACAGGGTTTGTTCTTAGATACAAAAATTAAACCAAACCGTGAGCCAGTCATTCTTCACGATAGTGAGGGCCCTGTCTATTTTCATCTTATTCCTTATGTTGAACCGGCAGAAGTTGCCCATGTTTTCGAAGATCCTTCTATTAAATCCCATCAGCAAGCTGCTGAAAAATTGATCGAAGATATTCACAACCGCTTTAACATGAACGATCGTCACGTTTGGATTGGACATGCGTTTCTTGCTGGTGGAATGGAAACAGAATCGGAGGAGCGTCTCTCCATGATTGGAGGAAGTCCTTATATTGATGCCCACTTGTTAAAAGGTTTTTCCTACATTGCCCTTGGACATTTACACCAGGCCCAGAGAGTGACAGCTGATCACATTCGTTATAGTGGTTCGATTTTAAAATACTCTTTTTCAGAAGCGAATCATAATAAATCGATCACCATGGTTGATTTAGAAGCAGATGGAGAGTGTACATTGGAGAAAATCCCTCTTGTTCCTGAGCGTGATTTTGAGATCATAGAAGGTTATTTTGAAGAGCTTTTAGGGGGAGGGGCTGCAGCTGACCCGGAAAATTACTTGCATGTACGCTTACTGGATGACGGGCAGTTGATTGATCCAATGGGAAAATTGAGAAAAGTCTATCCGAATATTCTTCACCTTGAACGAAGAAGATCTTTAACAAACAATCCATACGAGGACCTTCATAAAGCCAAGGAACGGCAGAAGTTGTCACACCAAGATCTGTTCCATTCATTTTATGAGGACATTAAAGGGGATTCCATTCCAGATCATCGTAAAGAGCTGGTTTTACAAGCGATTGAAAATTTGAAAGATCGAGAAAGGGGAGAATAGCATGAGAGCACTTTCGTTGACGATGAACGCTTTCGGTCCTTACCGCGTTAAGCAGACCATCGACTTCTCAACACTGGGAGAAGAATCAATATTCTTAATTACTGGTCCAACTGGAGCAGGAAAAACGACGATTTTTGATGCGATGTGTTTTGCTTTATATGGAAGGGCGAGCGGGAGTGACCGTGACCAGGACAGCATGCGAAGCCACTTCGCAGATCCTGAGGATACGACCTTTGTTGATTTTCAATTTGAGCTGAGAGGAAAAGCCTACCGAATCGTTCGTATGCCCAAGCAAATGAGGAAAAAAGAACGGGGAGAGGGATGGAAAGAAGACCCCGCCCGTGCAGAATTATATATGGAACATTCGGACGGAGAAAAACTTATTGCCTCTAAGATTAAAGAAGTCAATGACTATATTGAAGAAATTTTAAGCCTGGATTATGAACAATTTCGAAAAATGATCATGATTCCTCAAGGGGAGTTCAGAAAGCTTATTTCTGAGAATAGTAAAGAAAGAGAAGAAATTTTACAACGCATTTTTAAAACGCAATTTTACTCTGAGCTTACTGATTATTTTAAAAGTCAATCGAAGTCTCTTGAAAAGGAAATTGAACAATTTCAATGGAAAATGAATCAGGAGATTCATAAGATTCAATGGGGAATTGACAGTAATGAAGATATAGATAACGCAGATCCAGAGCATATTATTAAATTACTAGAGAAGCGCCTCTCGGAGCAGAAACAACTGGTGGATGTGGAAGAGGATCATTTAAAGGATTTGAATAATCAAGCCGAACAGTACCAGAACAGCTATCATGAAGCTAAGCAACTGCAGGAAAATTTCGACGAGTTGGAAAAAGTTCAGGTGGAAGAAACACGGTTGACTAAGCAAAAGTATGATATCCAAGTTTTAAAAGAGGAGCTTACTTGGGGCAAGGCGGCTGCTCAAGTCTATCCATACGAGAAACAATGGTTAGAACGTGAACGTGAGTTGGAAGAGCAA
The DNA here is from genome assembly GCF_000786645.1 of Halobacillus sp. BBL2006. GTDB lineage: Bacteria > Bacillota > Bacilli > Bacillales > Halobacillaceae > Halobacillus. The sequence goes on along the minus strand of NZ_JRNX01000261.1, from coordinate 305 downwards.
AAAGAGACACTGAAAGAGAAGAGAGAATTACGAAAACAAAAAGCAGAAGAGTTTGAAAAGATCAAAGAAATTTATACTCAGGAAGAAGCAAAAGAAGATAAGCGGCAATCATTAAAAGATAATTGGAAGAGGAAAGTGGAAGAACAAGAGAAGCTGGATCAATATTTATCGATTCGGAAGCAGCTGCGTACGTCTGAAACTCAATTGGAACAATGGAAGGCTAGAACAGAGAAATACCAAGAGGAACAGCACCGATTGAATCGTCAATTAGAAACGTTGAAAGAAAAAACCAAAAACGAGAGAGA
>NZ_JRNX01000260.1 GCF_000786645.1 Halobacillus sp. BBL2006 | reverse complement strand
TCGGCTTGCCGATTTTTTCTGCATCTCCAATCACATCAAGAATGTCGTCTTGAATTTGAAAAATAAGACCGAGAGCATCTCCCATTTTTGTTATTTCCTTTAAGCTATTAGGAGTAGCCTCGCCGAGATAAGCTCCAGCAATAATGGAAAATCTCAATAACTGCCCTGTTTTATTCAAATGAATTTTCTCAAGCTCTTCGAGTGAGATTTCTTTATTTTCACTCAGCATATCCATCATTTGTCCTTCGACCATTCCGTTTGCTCCACTAGCTCTTGTAAGCTCCCTTACCAAATAAACCCTCTCTGTATCACTAAGGTGCGGATCTTCTACGATGACTTGTGAACTGAGAGTAAGTAATGCGTCACCGGCTAAAATAGCGGTGGCTTCATCAAAACGACGGTGATTGGTCGGGAAACCACGCCTAAAGTCATCATCATCCATAGCGGGAAGATCATCATGTATAAGTGAATACGTATGAATCATTTCAAGACTGCAAGCGACACCCAAGGCTTTTTCTTCGTCAGCACCGAAAGCTTCGGCGGTAGCTAATAACAGTATTGGCCTAAGCCGTTTACCACCTGCGTCGATAGAATAAAGAATTGCATCCTGCAGCCTTCCTGGAGATGTATAGTCTCGAACATAAAGCTTTAATTGTTCATTAATGAGTTCACGCTTTTGCGTTAGGTAATCAGCCAAACTCACGACTCTTCCTCCTGAATGGAAAACGGTTCGAACTCCCCATGCTCGTTCATAATTTGCTGCATTTGCTTCTCAACGTTTCCTAATTTTTCATTACAAATTTTGGAAAGTTTCATTCCTTCTTGATAATATTGAATAGCTTTTTCAAGAGGCACTTCTCCAGTTTCCAGCTTTTCAACTAAGCCTTCTAACTGTTCCATGGCTTCTTCAAAGCTGAGTTCTTCTTTATTCTCTGTCATGTTCATCCTCCTCTACATCCATCACCTTGCAATTAACCGAACCTCCATGCATTCTAAGAGAAAGTTGACTGTCTTTTCGGACCTGACTAACTTCCTTCAAGACTTCCCCCTTGTCAGAAAAAGGAATCGCATAACCGCGTTTCATGATGTCTAATGGATTCAAAAGCGATAACTTCTCCAAATTCACTCGAAACTCTTCTTGTTTGGACTTCCAAACGTCTTGAAACCTTGCTTGCAGTTGTTTTGTTTGACTTTGGAGCTGGTTACGCCCTTCTTTAATCTGAGCGTCAGGACCTTGTATTAAGAGACGATTATGCAAATGACTCATCTTTTCTTTCCTTTGAACATGCAGCATAGACATCTGCTTAGAAAGATTCTCCAGCAAGCGGTCAAGGTCTTGCTCTTTTTGTTTCATCAGTTGTTCCGGATATTTGAAGGCATACGACTTCTCAAGACGATTTAATCGCTGTTTACCTTCCAGATGTTTTGCTTCCATTGCCCTCATGATCCGATGCTTGAGTGTATGAACCTGGTCTCTCAATTCTACAATGGATGGGACAGCAAGTTCTGCCGCCCCGGTCGGTGTAGCAGCACGTATATCTGCAACAAAATCACTAATCGTTGTATCCGTCTCATGTCCTACTGCTGAGATAATGGGGATAGCTGATTCAGCAATCGCCCTTGCGACGATTTCCTCGTTAAAAGCCCATAAATCTTCTATCGAACCACCGCCTCGGCCTACAATAAGTACATCGGCATCCAGGTAGTTATTCGCGTATTCGATCGCTTTCACAATGGAACTCGCGGCCCTCTCACCTTGTACAAGGACAGGGAGTATCGAAACCTGTACAACAGGATACCTTCTGTTAATTGTAGTCAAGATATCACGTACTGCCGCTCCTGTTGGAGAAGTAATCACAACAATATGCTGGGGATATGTAGGAATCGCTTTTTTCCGCTCCAAAGAGAAAATCCCTTCTTTACCCAGCTTCTCTTTAAGCTGCTCAAATGCTAAATAGAGTGCTCCGATTCCATCAGGCTGCATATCTTGAATATACAACTGATATTGCCCCATCGGCTCATAGACATTGATTTCCCCTCTAACAAGCACATTCATGCCATTCTCGGGGGCAAATTTAATGCTGCGATTATTTCCTGCGAACATTACGGCAGAAATGCGAGCTTGTTCGTCTTTTAAAGAGAGATACATATGGCCGCGGCTATGGTGCTTAAAATTAGAAATTTCCCCCCTAAGCCAAACGTTTTTCAAATGCTGATCACTGGAGAGTTTTCTTTTTATATACTTCGTTAACGCTGTAACTGTAAGATATTGATCATTCACACAAAAATCCCCTTATTGATGATTGTGAATTCGCTTAGCCGCTTTAATTGTATTGTGAAGGAGCATCGTTATAGTCATTGGACCTACCCCTTTCGGTACGGGGGTAATATAAGAGGCTTTTTCACTAGCCGATTCAAAGTCTACGTCACCTGTTAGTTTTCCGTCTACTCGGTTTACACCGACGTCAATAACGACAGTCCCTTCTGAAATATCCTCACCAGAAATGAGCCCAGCTTTCCCTGCTGCTACAATTAATATATCCGCTTGCTTTGTATGCTCGCTTAAATTTTTTGTTCTTGAATGGCAATGGGTAACCGTTGCATTTTCATTTAGTAATAATTGCCCGACAGGCTTACCTACTAAATTACTGCGCCCAACAATGACGACATGTTTCCCTTCTATCGTGATGTTCGCACGCTTTAACATCACCATGATCCCATAAGGAGTACAAGGATAGAACGTCTCTTGACCTGTTAACAATCGGCCAACATTAATAGGGTGGAAGCCGTCTACATCCTTTTCAGGAGTAATGGTTTCAATAACTTTTTGATCCATAATGTGGTCTGGTAATGGCAATTGAACGAGAATACCATGAACAGTCTGATCTTGATTGAGTCGATCAATCAAGTTCAGGAGTTCTTGTTGTGAAGTTGATTCAGGAAGTTCGATTAAATCAGAGTCCAAACCGACTTTTTCTGACGCTCGCTGTTTTCCTTTTACATACGACATGGACGCAGGATCTTCACCGATGATGACGACAACTAATTTCGGATGGATGTCGTGGTGCTTTAACTCGCTAACTTCCTCTTTCATTTCTTGACGCAATTCTTCGGCTAATTGTTTCCCATAAATGACTTCAGCTGACATTCCCAATTTCCCCCTCTGTTTTTATACCATTTTGGATAGTACACCGTTGACGAATTTACCGGAATCTTCTTCTCCAAAAATCTTCGCAAGTTCTACGGCTTCATTAATGGCCACCTGATCTGGCACATCTTCTTTATACTTCATTTCATAAGCCGCCATTCGTAAAACTGTCTTTTCTACTTTTGGCAGGCGGTTGAACGACCAATTATCAAGGTTGTCTGAAATTCTTTTATCAATTTCATCTTGATGATTCATTACCCCGTGGACAAGGTCGTGTAGAAAAGCATCTACAACTGTCTCTTCTACTACATGATGAATGGCTTCGTCCGTTTCAATATCGTTGTTATTGATTTGGAATAAGGCCTGGAAAGCTTTCTCTCGGGCTGTACGTCGTTTCATGTTCATTCTCCTTTAAGGTAATATCCGTTTGCATAATAACATTTTACTATCATAAAAGCTATTCCCAATTAAAATGTCGCATTTATTAAATTGTTGTTCTCATAGAAAAAAGCCAGAAAGGGACTTCCCCCTCTCCGGCCTTATATATAATTATTGAAAATCTTCTAGTTCTACTTCTTCGTCCTTCGAGTCCATCTTCACGCCGACGACATGAACATTAATCTCATTAATTTCGAGCGCCGTCATGTTTTTTAGTGCCTGCCTCGTATTATCCTGGATTTTCTGAGCCGTATCAGGGATAGAGATACCATAATCCATAACTACATAAGCATCGATCAGTATACCGTCTTCAGTCAGTTCAACTTTAACGCCTTTGCCGTGATCTTTTTTCCCTAAGCGTTCAGCGACACCAGAAGCAAAGTTCCCTCGCATGGAAGCTACTCCGGCAACCTCAGAAACCGCAATGCCTGCAATTACTTCAATAACTTCAGGAGCAATCTCAATATTGCCAAGTGTAGACCCATCCGTCACATTCAACAATTGCTTTTCACTCATACTGACCACTCCTATTCTTATTCGTCTTTCATTATAGTATATTTCTCTAGGAACTTCGTGTTAAAGTCTCCGCCGACAAAGATATCATGTTCCATCATCCGCTGATGGAAAGGAATAGTCGTGTGCACTCCTTCGATGACAAATTCATCCAAAGCACGCCTCATACGTCTGATTGCTTCCTCACGATCTTTTCCGTAAGTAATCAACTTCGCTACCATTGAATCATAATAAGGCGGAATCATGTATCCTGGGTAGGCGGCGGAATCTACACGTACCCCAAGCCCGCCAGGCGGCAAATACATCTCAATCTTGCCCGCAGATGGCATGAAGTTTTTAAAAGGATCTTCAGCATTAATTCGGCATTCCATCGCCCAGCCTTCAAATTCAATCTCTTCCTGAGTGAAGGAGAGCTTTTCATTATTTGCAATCAATAGCATCTCTTTAATCAAATCTACGCCTGTAACCATTTCTGTGACAGGGTGTTCGACTTGGATTCGGGTATTCATTTCCATAAAGTAAAATTTGTCTTCTTCTTTATCGAAAATAAATTCAACGGTCCCTGCTCCTGAATAATTCACAGCAAGAGCTGCTTTGACAGCTGCATCCCCCATCTTTTCACGCATATCTTCGGAAATTGCAGGCGATGGAGTCTCTTCAATTAGTTTTTGAAGACGGCGTTGAATCGTACAATCCCGTTCACCTAGATGGACCGCATTGCCGTGATTATCAGCAAGTACCTGAATCTCAACATGGCGGAAGTTTTCGATGAATTTCTCGAGGTAGACTCCAGGGTTTCCGAAGGCTGTTTCTGCTTCTTGTTGAGTCATACGGATCCCCTTTTTAAGGTCTTCTTCATCACGCGCCACACGAATTCCTTTACCGCCACCACCAGCCGTTGCTTTAATGATGACAGGGTAGCCGATTTCTTTGGCTACTTTCAACCCTTCTTCTTCATTTTCAATGATTCCTTCAGAGCCCGGTACAATTGGGACTCCTGCTTCCCTCATCGTTTCACGGGCCACATCTTTCGTACCCATCTTCTGTATAGCGTAAGCAGAAGGTCCAACGAATGTGATATTACATTCTTCGCACATCTCTGCGAATTCAGCATTCTCCGCCAAAAACCCATATCCAGGATGAATGGCATCAGTTTCTGTCAACGTAGCAAGACTCATGATATTAGTGTAATTCAGATAACTATCTTTGCTTAATTTAGGACCTACACAATAAGCTTCGTCCGCTAACTGCACATGTAGAGCTTCTTTATCTGCTTCAGAATAAACCGCTACCGTCGCAATCCCCATTTCTTTACAAGCTCGGATTATACGGACAGCGATCTCCCCTCTGTTTGCAATCAATACTTTTTTAATCAAAAAACTCATCCCCCGTTATTTAGACTTTACGCGGAACAACGGTTGGCCGTACTCGACTAACTCACCGTCTTTGACAAGAATTTCGACGATTTCACCTGAAACTTCCGCTTCGATTTCATTGAATAATTTCATCGCTTCAACAATACAAACAACAGAATCTTCTTTTACTTCATCGCCTTTTTTGACGTAAGCATCCTGATCTGGTGATGGTGATTGATAAAATGTTCCGACCATCGGGGAAGTGATCTCTTGATCATAATCACTGCTGCTTTCCTCTTTTGCAGGAGCTTCTTGTTTTTCTGCCGGAGCTTCAGCTCGTTGTGGGCTCTCCTTGGCCGCTGGTTCTTGCTTAGGAGCTGCTTGTGGCTGTGCAGTCTCTTGAACTTTTACAGGTTCTGTAACTACTTGTCCCATTTGTTTTTTCATGGAAACCTTTGTTCCATTGGATTCATAACAAAATTCATCAATATTCGATTTGTCAATCAGTTTAATGATTTCACGAATTTCTTGTACCTTTAGCATGTCTGGCACCCCTTTATGTATAATTTCTTTTATAACTGGTACTAAAAACTCCTCTTAATATTCTACGACAGAATGGTACCAAACTGCAACTCGACTGATGTAAGCGTTACATTTTGACATATAGTATTCTCTAATATGGTTAACTTTCATACAGCACTAAAGCTTCCTTGTACAGTATTAACGAGATCTGAGATCCTATGTAGAGATAGTTGATAGGAGGGTTCAACTGCTTTCTCGATGATCATCTTTTCACTACGGAACCCCTATTAGCTTATGCCCTTAAACAGGAACTACTGAATAATGTGAAACCAACACAAAAAAACCTCCGATCAAATTGGAGTGACACAGTCAAATAAGACTAAATAAAACACCTAGGCTGCCATTGCTCTAAATTCAATTGGAGTATGGCAGTTTAGTTTTTTGAAAGGTCGACAATAATTATAGTAATACGATTTTAACATGGAGTGGAAGTATTCAATGACGGCATTATCAAAGCAGTTTCCCCGTCGGGACATGCTTGTGATAATGCCTCTTTTTTTGGCCTCTTCTTGAAATTCATAGGACGTGTACTGGGAACCTTGATCACTATGAAGGATCAATTTATACACATCACGCCCTTTACACGCTTTTCTCAACGTATCTATGACAAATGTTTTATCTTGTTTTTCACTAATGGAATAAGCGATGATTTCGTTTTTATATAAATCCATAATCGTTGATAAATATAACATCTTCTCTCCATATGGAAGGTAGGTAATATCTGTCACCCATTTCTCATTGGGCTTTGATGCATGAAAGTTTCGTTCTAAATAATTCGGTACGACGATCTTACTTTCCCCAGCTATATAGCTCTGTCTTTTAGGTTTTACACGGCATTGAATATGATATTTCTGCATGATTTTTTGAACCGTGTTTCGATTCACTTTCATATGGTGTTCCTTACGTAAGAGGTCACGGACCATCCGGTGACCAACTCTAAATTTCAACTCTTCACAAATGGTTATGATGATCTTCTCCAGTTCCGATGGTCCCCATGACTTTCCCCGCCAACGATAATACGTAGCCTTCGCTACACCAAAACATTCACATATCGTTTTCACGGTATATTTGTGCTTAAATACTTCTACGATTTGGATGAATACTTCTGGAACCACTTCCTTTCGATTTCCTGGTACTTTCCCAATAGTTCTTCACGCATTTCGTAATAAGCAATCTTTTTCTTCAATTTTATTAGTTCATTTTCGTCTTCTGGCCCTTTTCCATAAGCATATTGTTTACCTAAGGGTTGAGCGAAACGATGACTTTCCCCATTCCTAAACCACCTCATCCACGTTTTAATTTGTGACTTATTCTTGATCCCAAACATATCCATCAACTCTTGATTCGTGTGAGTGCCCTCTAGTTTTAATTGAACAACTTTCTTCTTTACTTCTTCAGGATAATGAACTCTTTTACCCATAAGAAAAACACCTCCATGTGTAAGTAGTGTTACAACTTTGAAGGTGTTTTATTAAGTCTCAATTAATTAGGTCACTCTAAATAGATCAGAGGTTTTTAGACTGCAAAGAGTTAGTTTATCGGTTGGAATTGGACTTGTACCTGTTTCTGTCCAAATTCATCTGAGACCATCTGGATGATTTGGTTGGTCTCTGTTTTGGAAAGCTCATCTGCCATCACAGTCACATGGACTGTATCCTCCTCAGAACGCACAAGGACATCATCATAGGCAGCACTGGCACGGATAGTGTTTTCTAAGATGGATTCTTTCGATTGAGTCTCTTTCAATGTTTCAATCTTTTCAAGTGCTTCATTCTTTTCTTCAGTTGTAAAATTACTGGAAGCTACAATATCAGACAACTGCTCCTGCATCTGATCGCGTTCGTTTT
>NZ_JRNX01000026.1 GCF_000786645.1 Halobacillus sp. BBL2006 | reverse complement strand
GAGTTGTTTCCCACCCAATCCTAATCCGTATTTAGCAACCGAACCGAAAGTATCTCGAAATCGAGTCTTCCACAATCCTGCACGATTGTTGAATAACTTTTATAAAACAACTTTTTATTTACGAAATAATTCTATAACAAAGACAACCGTATCGGTTAGCAAAGCGTAAACAAAAAACCGTCGCGAACGACGGTTTTTAAGATTTTTCTCTAGTTTTCTTCTGAGGTATTACTGCTCTCTTCCTCATTGTAAGTAACTTCGATCCCTAGAGCTTCATAGAACTCTTTCTTTTTCTTATTATACTGTTCTGTGTATTTATTGAACTCTTCATTAGCTTTTGTAACTTCTTTGTACTTTTTATTAATGCTTTCCACTTGCTTTTGAAGCTGTTCTTCTGTCAAATCTTCCTTTTGAAGCATCTCATACAATTCAGCATCAAGCGTCAGGGCTTCATCATAGGCTTTGTAAAGATTTTGGTAGGCGTCATACCGCTTTTGCATGACTTCTACAAGTTCATTACCCACTTCTTTCGCTTCCGCTTGCTCTTCATCTAAATCGTCTAGTAAAGGTTTGATTTTATCAAACTCTTCCTTAGCTGAATCAATACTGTCTTTTTCAAGCTTAAGTTTTTCTCTTCGCTCTTCAACGATACTGGCTGCTTCTTTAGACTTTTCTTTGATTTGATCGAATTCATCCATACTTAAATCAATGATTTCGTTGTATAATTTCTGCTCCTTATTTTCCAAATCAACTAAAGGTTGCTGCTGTTCACGAAAAGCATCTTCCAATGTGACTGCTTTCTCTAAATGATCATAGATTTTTTCTTGAGCAGACTGCCCCGTACACGCAGACAACAAAAATGTGCCTATTATGAGAAGAGCATAAAGCATAAATCGACGACGCACAAAAATTTCCCCCTTGTTCTTACAACAAATCTTTATTGTAATCTCGGCATATGTACAATAGTATAATAAATGAAAATAAATTGAAAGTGGATTTTTTTCAAATGTTTCCAATATAGGAATCACTTGTTGGAACATTAATTCACGCTTCAACATGGCAGCTAAACAAACCTTCTTGGATTAAAATAACGACTCATTCAAGAAGACATTGCATGGATACAGGTACACATTCCTATGCGCAAATGCTATGATCGAATTCCATATAGAAAGGATGTATAACTATGATCAGAATGGACGACATCGTTCGTGAGGGTCACCCCGCATTAAGGAAGGTGACTGAAGAAGTCTCTCTCCCCCCCTCAGAAGAAGATAAAGAAACACTTGAGGAGATGCTTCAATATTTAAAAAACAGTCAGGATGAGCAAGTATGTGACCGTTATGGCCTTCGCCCTGGAGTGGGTCTTGCTGCACCTCAAATCAATGTCAACAAAAGGATGCTAGCCGTTCACTTTGTAGACCTCAAAGATAAACTCTACAGTTATGGCCTTTTTAACCCTCGCATCGTGAGTCACTCTGTTGAACGCACGTACCTGTCCACAGGTGAAGGCTGTCTATCGGTCGATCGTGAAGTGCCAGGATATGTGCCTCGTTATCGAAGAATCACTGTTAAAGGAACAGACCTCGAGGGCAATGATGTGAAGCTGCGTTTAAAAGACTATGCTGCCATCGTTTTTCAACATGAGATCGATCATTTACACGGAATCATGTTCTACGATCACATCGATAAACAAGATCCGTTCAAAGAACCAGAAAATGCAACCCCTGCGGATCGGTAACATTCATAAAAAAAGCCTGCACATGATGTGCAGGCTTTTTTGTGCTATTTTTTCAATAAACCTAATTTATAGATGGCGTTCACTAATCCACTCTCACTAACATCGTCTGTAATGAAGTCACTTACAGCTTTTGTTTCCTCCACAGCATTTCCCATAGCTACTCCTGTTCCAATTTCACGGATCATTTCAATATCATTCAGCCCATCTCCAAATGCGTAAGCATCCTCCATTTTTAGTCCGGCAGCTTCGATAAGTTTTTTTATCCCTTCGGCCTTCGAACCGCCTTGAGGAAGTACGTCGCAAGAAAATTGATGCCAACGGATGTAATCGAATGCTTGGTGGTTCTTCCGGTATTCTTCAATTTCCGCCCCTTCACAGAATAGCAGCGATTGGTAAATATTTCTTCCTTTGAAAAAAGCCGTATCTTCCGGTGGATGATCTAAGTATAAGGAACCTAGGCTCTCTTCGATATGGGAGTGATCGGGTGTTGAGGCTTTCATCTGCTCGTGATCCATGAAAACCATTGGATGGTTGTTTAATTCGGCATCCGCATACAGAGCTTCCAGTGCAGGCTCTGATAAAGGGTTTTTGTAGACTTCTTCCCCTTCAAATACGACATATTGACCATTGAAGCTTACAAAGGAATCGATTCCAAGCGTCTCTCTCAATTCAGGGTACATAAAAGGAGCACGCCCCGTGGCGATTGCACAATAAACTCCCGCTTCTTGCAAGTCTTTTATAGCTTGGATTGTTGCATCAGGCAATTTCTTGTCATGGTCCAGCAAGGTGCCATCAATATCGAAAAATGCAATTTTTTTACTCATCATCTTTCCTCCGTCATCGTTTATTTTATCTTACTATAATAGTTCTATGTACTATTTGGCTATACTGTAGCACGAGAGGATAGGTTTGAGAAGAAAAACACACGATAATAATAAATTCTAATAGGTAAATGTTTCATTCTTAAAGAAACAGTATTATACTAGAGGTAACAGGGATTGGGCGGTTTAACGTTTTTGGCGCTTTTCTTCATCAGCGAAAGGAGATGGGCACAATGATGAAGCGTCTTCGAAGGAAGCTTAGAAAACGTTGGAAAAAATTGATGGAACGTAAAAGATACGCATAAGTCATGAATGCGGAATATTTTTATAGGGATGACTATCATTATCCTTACCATACGACAAACAAACGTGCTATGATTGATGACAGGACAAGAATGTGGAAATTATATCTAGTTAGGAGCGATAAAGTAATGATATTCAAAGTATTATATCAGGAACTTGCACAAGAGGTTCCTGTGCGCGAACGTACACAGGCCATGTACGTAGAAGCGGAAACCGAAAGACAAGTTCGTAAAAAATTGGCCAATAAAGGGTTTAATATCGAATATATCCAGGTGCTTGATGAGGATCACTTGGCATATGAACAACAATCCGAAGATTACGCTGTGGAGAATCTGTAACGCATGAAATTTGTTAAAAATGACCAAACAGCTGTTTTCGCACTTGGCGGACTCGGTGAGATTGGTAAAAACACATACGGCGTACAATTCCAAGACGAAATCATCCTCATTGATGCAGGTATTAAGTTCCCGGAAGATGAACTTTTAGGAATCGATTATGTTATTCCGGACTATACCTACCTTGTACAAAACCAAGATAAAATCAAAGGGCTGTTTATCACCCATGGACACGAAGACCATATCGGTGGAATCCCTTACTTGCTGCGTGAAATAAACATCCCTATTTATGCTGGAAAGCTAGCGGCTGGTCTGCTTCGTAATAAACTGGATGAACATGGACTGTTGCGGAATACGAAGATGCACACCATCCAGGAAGATGATGTCATCAAGTTCCGTAAAACATCTGTGTCCTTCTTCCGTACGACGCACAGTATTCCGGATTCATACGGGATCGTAGTTAAGACACCTCCTGGAAATATCGTACACACAGGAGACTTTAAATTTGATTTCACACCTGTTGGAGAGCCTGCCAACTTAGCTAGAATGGCTGAGATTGGAAAAGAAGGCGTTCTCGCCCTGTTATCAGATAGTACAAATAGTGAAGTTCCTGGCTTCACGAAGTCCGAGCGTGTGGTCGGACAAAGTATTCATGACATCTTTTCTCGCGTTGATGGTCGATTGATTTTTGCTACCTTCGCTTCAAATATTCACCGTCTGCAACAAGTCGTTGAAGCAGCTGTGAAATATGGCAGAAAGGTTGCGGTGTTTGGTCGGAGTATGGAAGCATCAATCTCAATCGGTCAGGATCTCGGTTATATCCGTGCTCCAAAAGATACGTTCATTGATGCTCAGCAGATCAATCGTTTTCCTGCCAATGAAGTGACAATCCTTTGTACTGGATCTCAAGGTGAACCTATGGCGGCTCTTTCCCGAATCGCTAACGGAACTCACCGTCAAATCCAAATTCAGCCTGGCGACACCGTTGTGTTCTCGTCTTCCCCAATCCCTGGAAACACAATTAGTGTCAGCCGTACAATTAACAAACTATATCGTGCAGGAGCGGAAGTCATTCACGGCCCATTGAACGACATTCATACTTCAGGTCACGGTAGTCAAGAAGAAATGAAATTGATGCTTCGATTAATTCAACCTAAATTCTTCATGCCGATCCACGGTGAGTACCGTATGTTAAAAGAACATGCGAACTTGAGCCACGATTGCGGCCTTCAACCTGAAGACTGCTTTGTCATGGATAACGGTGATGTGTTGGCACTTGGTAAAGATGAAGCAATGGTTGCCGGCAAAATTCCTTCAGGTTCTGTTTATGTAGACGGAAGTGGAATCGGCGATATTGGAAACATCGTATTAAGAGACCGCCGCATCCTTTCAGAAGAAGGACTTGTAATTGTAGTGGTCAGCATCAATATGAAAGAATTCAAGATCGCTTCTGGCCCAGACATCATATCTCGAGGATTCGTGTATATGAGAGAGTCTGAAGACTTGATTAAAGAAGCACAAAAGCTGGTTAGTACGCATGTTGAAAAAGTGATGGAACGCCGCACCACGCAATGGTCCGAAATTAAAAATGAAATTACGGATACCATCGCACCATTCTTATTCGAAAAAACAAAACGCCGCCCGATGATCCTGCCGATCATTA
>NZ_JRNX01000259.1 GCF_000786645.1 Halobacillus sp. BBL2006 | reverse complement strand
AGACTTATTTTTATTTTTAGTTTCTCATGGGGCACGGCATGGCTGGTCGCGACTCCGCTGGTTAGTCGATATTCATCAGTTAATGAAGCAGGATCTATCTTGGGTACAAGTAAATAGCAATTTAAGCCGTTACCATTTCCAAGAAGAAGGTGCTCAAGCCTGCATTCTATCTTCTGAACTACTAGCTTCTCCAGTAAATGGCGAAGTAAAACTGAATAAAAAATCTCACAGTCTCGCTCAACAAGCCGTCTTTTACCTCGAAACCATGATTAACTTGCATAATCTTCCCTTACCAGAAGAAGTAGCCCACTATCATAAACGTCATTTATTTGCTTTAATGTCTTACCAGCAGAAATTATTCTTTATATTGAGCTTCCTGCACCCTTATCCTGAGGACGCTCAATTATTACCTTTACCGAAACGCCTTCATTTCTTATATTTCCCTCTGCGTCCATTTCTGTGGGGATGGAGGAAGACGACAAAGAAACATGTATTAACCTAGGAGGACCGTATTCATGACACACGTCCTGTATTTTCTAAAGCAAATCCATTCGTACGCTGGAAAAATTCTCTACGTGAACTTAATCGCAATGACCTTGATCGGTTTGCTTGAAGGGGTAGGCATCCTGCTCTTAATTCCTCTCATCAGCATGAGTGGCATTGTGGATTTCGGTTCACAAGCATTACCCTTTATCGAATGGTTCGTTTTTCTCGAACGCATCCCACCAGAAATGGGGCTCCCCCTTATTTTATTGTTTTACGTGATCATTGTCGCAGCTCAGAATCTATTACAGAGAAAAATCACCGTGCGTAATGCCATCATTCATCAAGGGTTCATGAGGTATTTAAGACTCAGAACATATGGTTCCTTATTACATGCGAATTGGAGTTTTTATCTTAAAAATAGAAAGTCTGATTTAGTCAATATCTTAATGACAGAAATTTCGAAGGCAGCAGGAGGCACACAAGCTTTTTTACAATTTGCTGCTTCACTTGTTTCCACGTGTATTCAAGTGGGACTCGCTTTTATCTTATCGCCGAACATTACCACGTTTGTGCTAGCTTGCGGATTCATTCTTATTTTATTTAATCGACAGTTCTTAAAAAAATCACTATCTCTCGGGAAACGTAATTATGAACTGAACCGGCAATATTATGCAGGCGTCACCGATCAAATCAGTGGCATCAAAGATGTGAAAAGCAATACGTTAGAGGCTTCAAGAATGATTTGGGCTAAAGATGTCACGAAAGGCATACAAGATGAACAAATTGAATTTACGAGATTAAAAGCAACTTCGAGACTCTATTATAAGATGGCATCTGCTGTATTAATTGCCGGATTTATCTATCTCGCAATCAACTTCTTTAATGCTCAGGCTGGTCAACTTATGCTTGTAGTCGTCATCTTTTCCAGATTATGGCCAAGAGTTACAGGAATTCAAGCTTCCATGGAACAAATAGCACAGGTGATTCCATCCTTACACGCAGTGATTCGAATGCAGCAGGAATCCGAGGAAAACAAAGAATTTAACGATGTCTTACATGAGACAAAAGCGATGTCGATCAACGACTCGATTGAATGTAAGGATGTTTATTTCAAATATGGAACAGGTCAAGACTATGCGCTTAAGAAACTGAATATAAAGATGCCCGTCAACCAGATGACAGCCTTTGTAGGGAAATCTGGAGCAGGAAAAAGTACACTAATAGACCTTTTGATGGGACTGAATCAACCTGAAAAAGGAAAGGTAATGATCGATGGCGAGCCCATTCATGATCACGATCTACGTTCTCTTCGTCAAATGATTAGCTATGTACCTCAAGATCCTTTTCTATTTAATACGAGTATCCGTGAAAACCTGGAACTGGTTGATCCTGATGCTAGTGAAGAAAGTTTATGGGAAGCTTTAGAATTTTCTTCTGCTGCCGAGTTTGTCAGCAAGCTGCCACATGGTTTAGACACGGTGATTGGGGATCGCGGGATCAAATTGTCTGGGGGAGAACGACAGCGTCTCGTTTTGGCCCGTGCGATTCTTAGGAATCCGTCGATTTTAATTCTGGATGAAGCGACAAGTGCTTTGGATACAGAGAATGAGTTGAAAATTCAACAGGCGATTGATCGACTTAAAGGCAAGATGACGATTCTTGTTATTGCTCACCGGTTATCAACAATTCGTAATGCTGATCAGGTGATTGTCCTTGAGCAAGGAGAAGTTATTCAGCAAGGTGAGTTCAACCAACTCGCTCAAGATAAGAAAAATGTGTTTAGCCATTTGTTAGGCAACCAAATGAAGGTAGTTCCATAAGAACAAAAAATTTTTGGTTTTTTGTTCTCTATTAAGAATAAAAGAGGAGGAAGTTAACATGACAAAGCAAATGTATCGTTCACCTGAGGTTTTGGATCATCGTCCCATTCAGTTTGAAACTTCTCAGAGTTGGAATAAAGGTCGTGGCCCGGTATCAGGTGATGATGGGAAGAGTGATGGAGACAATTATCCTAACGATCCTTTCACTCCAAAAAAACCTCATCCTAAAAGGTAAATAATTATAGGAGTGCATGAACCCTTCATGCACTCCCCAAACGGAGGAGTTTGATCATGGATAATACGATGTTAGCCATTGGAGAGCACTTTATTGAGGTAACGGGGGAATATTCTCCGATATGTCTAGCAAGTTATGACTCTTTTATTACATCTGTGAATCGAAAGGCAGATTTGACTTTACGCTTGCAAGAAGGCTATGGTCGCCCTTTCTTAGACTACGAAGTGGAAATCACCTCGACCCCTGAATGGATAACCTTTCAACGAGCGGATTATTTGGTAGAGGTAGACGCTAATTATGAGCATGCAACTTTGTTTTTCCATAATGACTTAGGCTTAAAACATGCACTCATGAACTTATACAGTGCTTACATCGTTCATCAAAACTGGGGATTGCTGATTCATTCCTCGTGCGCAATCGATAAAGAACAGGCCCATATTTTTTCAGGACATTCAGGGGTAGGAAAATCTACGGTAGCCAAAATGTCTCAGCCTAGAGCACTGCTTTCCGATGAGGCGACAATTCTTAAAGTAACCGATGAGGGTATCAAGGTCTACCCGTCTCCGTTTTGGAGTGAGCTGCGATCAAGTAACATAGATGGTTCGTTACATCTATCCAGTATTCAGCTTCTTCATCAGGCAGAGATGAATGATAAACGGTCTCTTAAGAAAAGCATAGGCTTGATGCAGTTAATTGATAAAGTCTTTTACTGGTCCTATTCGCCAGAACAGATGTCTATGGTTATGAATTTGTTGAAAAGAACCGTGGATCAAGTTCCGATTCATGAACTTCATTTTAAAAAAGATCCTTCTTTTTGGGAGTTGATTTCATAATGAGTGGTTATAAAAGAAAAGGATTTCATGAAGTGATGCAAGTAGATGAAGAATGGATGATTATGAACCTGGAAGATTATACTGTGACCACCGTAAATGAAGTTGGAAACTTTTGCTGGGAACAGCTTGCGGATGAGCAGACGACTGAAGCTATCGTCTCTAAAGTAAGTAAGCAGTATCATGTGAAAGAACAAGTTGCAGCAGAGGACGTAGGGTTTTTTTTATTAAAATTGCAGGAATGCGGGCTCATTGAAGATGTCAGTTAAGCCTGTGCATGCTTTTGCCATTCAGCATGTGATCAATAAGAAAGGATTTATCGATTTACCCTCTCTTGGTACCAGCATGTATCCATTGATCAAGCAACGGGACACATGTCGTTTTGTCTCATGCCGTCCTGACCAACTAACGAAAGGTGAAGTTTTACTTTTTCATTTGAACGGTGAGCTCATCGGGCACCGGTTGATTGAGAAAGTAGAAGTGGAAGGGAAAATCGTATTTCAATGTAAGGGCGATACAAACTTGGGGAAAGATCAATGGATTATGGAAAAGGACATTATCGGAAAACTTCTCTATGTCAAAAGAAGAAAACGTTCCATATTGGCTTTCGATCACTTGTGTAAGTTGTGGGGATGGAGTGTTCTTTCTTTTCCTCTAATGTCTTCCTTTCTTCGATTCTATCTAAATAAAAAAGGAATATAAGTGTGAGGCGATGTTTGTGAGTAACTTTTTGAAGAGTACAGAGGTTCGTCGCTATTTTTCGTTCGCAGAAATGAAACGAATCATTCAACTGTTGTTTCCATATGTAGTAAGGCATAAAAAAGCGTATTTAGGCCTTTTCGTTATACTGCTTTTGGATATTGCGTTAGCTCTTGCATTTGCATGGTTCTTCGGAAATGTCATTGACGCTGCCGTTCAGAGTAATTTCGTCCGGTTACGTTGGCTTATCATTGCTGGGATAGGAATTTCCGGACTCAGTATGACTGTGAACTTTTTGGATACGTACCTTGAAACGATCGCATTGAATGGTGTTAAAAAAGATTTTAACAACGATGTTTATGAGCATGTCGTTCACATGCAAGGCAGACATTTTTCCAGTTATCATTCTGGAGAATTATTGTCCCATTTTGCCCATGACCTCCATCAAATTGAAGGTGTGATCGGAAGAGGATTGCTTAATCTTATCCGTGTGCCTATCATTTCTATAACCGTTTTTATCTATTTGATTCATATTAATTGGGTATTGACGTTAGTGATTCTTCTGGTCGTTCCTTTCGCGATTGTCGGAGGAGCGGTTTTCGGTATTTGGTTAAGAAATAATAGCCGAGATATTCATGAGCTCATGGGAGAAATCAGCAAGACATTGAACGAGACATTTCAAGGGTTTATGGTGATCCGTTCATTCACGCTTGAAACACTTTTTCGAAACAAATATAAGCAAAGCAATGAGAAGTTGTATCAACTTGAAGTCAAAGATGCTAAGTTAAGAGGCTGGTTTAATACGGGCGGCGAAGCGGTAGGTATGGTGACTTTTTTAACAACCTTAGCTGTGGGAACGTATTTTGTGACCGATCAGGTTCTTACGGTTGGAGCGCTTTTGACTTATATCAATCTGGTTAATCATTTAGTCTATCCACTGACAGGACTGGCTGGCCAATGGGCAGGTTATCAACGATCCGTTTCAGCGATTGAGAGAATATTAAAGGTTCTTGATCAGCCCAGAGAAGCGAATTCTTTGGAAACATTACCCTTTGACTATGAAGGACAGATAAAGGTAGAAGGGTTAACGTTTAGTTATGATGAAAAACACCCTGTATTTCAACAATTAGAGGTAACCATACCTGCCAAAGAGATGACAGCAATCGTTGGGCCGAGCGGGGCAGGGAAGTCAACATTATTTTATTTGTTACAAGGGTTTTATCAACCACAATCAGGGTCGATCTCTATGGATGGTGTCCCCCTTGATGAAAAGAATCTGCGAGGCTTGCGTCAATCAATCGCTTATGTGCCACAGGAAACCTTTTTATTTAGTGGTACCATTCGGGAAAACCTACGCGTTGCTCATGAAGAAATGACTGAATTGGACATGATGGAGGCTGCTATGAGTGCAAATATTCATTCGTTTATTCAGTCCTTACCTGAAGGATACGACACGGAGGTTGGAGAGAGAGGAGTCAGGCTATCTGGAGGGCAGAAGCAGCGTTTAGCAATAGCAAGAGCTTTATTAAAAGATGCTCCAATATTATTGCTTGATGAAGCCACTTCTTCTCTAGATAATGAGACAGAACATATCGTAAAAGAGGCTCTTGAGCGCTTGATGAAAGGACGAACCACTCTTGTTATTGCTCACCGACTATCAACGATCCAAAAGGCGGATCAGATCATGGTGATGGATCAAGGAGAAATCGTTCAAACAGGGACACATGAACAGCTGATTCATGTAGATGGACTTTACAGAGACTTGTATCATCAGAGCTATTTTCAAGACTATAATCATCCAGAAGTTGTTTCCATACGTGCTTAAGGGAAAGAAGGTGTGGGCATGATTCAAAACTATATCCAGCAAATATATGAGCAAAAGCCCCTTAGTTATCGACCGGAACACTATCACCAAATTCTAAAGGAGATTCGAGCACAGGAAATATCTCCTCAAATAATGTATTTGTTGAAACGGAATGGACAATTTGAGAGTTCACCTTTGTTTTTTCAAGTTGGATTGATGGAAGACAGCAAGCCGGTACTTTATCAAAATTTGTTCATCAAGAATCAAACGAAGAAGATTTTCGACAAGCTAGAGCAGCTTGCGATCGAAGTAATTTCAGTTAAAGGTGTATATTTTGGTGAAAAATATTTCGGTCATCCAGGGGCAAGAGCAACATCAGACATTGACTTGCTGGTGAAGGAAGAAGAAGTAGAAAAGGTTGTTCAAGTCGTGAAATCCATCGGCTTCGACATTGAAGAAGAACGAATAGAGAATCATTTTCACATGTCTTTAAGTAAAAACATCCCGGGTTCACCCGTTCCGTTGGTCGTTGAAATTCACTGGAATCTCATGAATGAGTCCAATACTCATCTTAACCCAATTGAATTTTTTGTCGAGGCAGAGCCACTGGAAGGGTATACCCATGTGAAGAATTTATCTCCTCTTCACACGTTTTATTTCATGTGCCTTCATGCATGGAGGCATAACTTGGACAGCACTCGTCATTATTTAGATCTGATTCAAATCATTTTTCTGTCCCATCAACAGATTTCAACAGATGCTTTAATGTCGATGGCTCGGAAACATTCTACATTGAAGCGTATGTTACGGACCTTATCAGAGGTTTATGATCAATTTCCTATGTTAGAGAGTTTGATGCCATTTCCTGAGTTAACCACCCCGTGGTATAAGAAGAAGCGACATCATCCACTTACCTCATATCTTATTTTCTTCGATTATCAATTTTTAAGTTATGATGCTTTTCACCATCGTCTTCGAGAAATAGGAAGATGGCTCGTTCCGAATGGGAGAAATGTTGGAAAGCAGTTGAAACAAGAAGAGAGCTCTATTTTAATTCTTAACTATATTCGCTTATACAGGCAGCGGATATCAAGTGTACTTAAAGCCTTTCTATAATGAGAATTAGCCCTGCTAATTAGGAGTCGAGTCTAGTGAAGAAACTGATTTTACGAGGATTACTATTGGTTGTAGTTTTATTTGTAATCATTATTATTTATACAGTCTGGGATAATTCCAGGATCAAGATAGTCAAACAGGATGTCAGTATTCCGAACTTGCCTGAGGAACTTGAAGGCTATAACATTTTGCAGATAACCGATCTGCAAGGAAGAACATTCGGATCAAATCAACAGAAACTTATTGACCAAATTAATTCACTGAACTATGACTCCATTATTTTTACGGGCGACATTCTAGATGATAAAAAAGTAGATTACACTCCTTTTTATCAATTAGTAGAAGGAATCGACAACAAAGCGGATGCGTTATATGTTGAAGGGAACTCAGATCCTTCCAATTATGTGATTAGTGATAGTGGACAACTTATCAAACATGAATTTGTTCAGGGGATGGAGGAACGAGGCGTTCATTTACTGGAATCTTCTTATACCATTCCAGTAGATGAGGCACTCATTCGCTTTGTCGATTTTGAACTATCCGTTCTCGATCCTGAAAAAGGATTTGTGTTAGCGAATGGACGAACAAGCCCGCCA